>CALMMY010000277.1 GCA_937868695.1 uncultured Comamonadaceae bacterium | reverse complement strand
TGGTGGTGGTGTTTGCGTCCACGTTTCTGGAGCTGATCGGCGTGTTCATGCTCAACCCGCTGCTGCTCATCACCCTCAAGGCGCAGGGGCTGTCCACCGCGATGGCGGGGCTGTTTGCTGCCTGCGGGTGGGTGGGCATTCTGGTGGTGATGCCGCTGGTGTCGGGCATCACACGGCGGCTGGGGCGGCGGCGGGCGCTGTGGCTGGCGGCGGCCACGCCGCTGGTGGCCACCGGCGGTTTTCTGCTGACCGATGCGCTGGCGCTGTGGTTTGTGTTCAACCTGCTGGCGGGCATGGCCGGGGGATTGCGCTGGGTGCTGGCCGAGGCGGCGGTGGCCGAGTTTTCGCCACCGGGCCAGCGCGGGCGCTATGTGGGCCTGTTCGAAACCATGGTGGGCATGACCTTTGTGCTCGGCCCCGCGCTGCTGGCGCTGCTGGGCACGCACCTGCACGCCATGCTGTGGCTGGTGCTGGGCGTGATGGCCAGCGCCCTGCTGCTGAGCCTGTGGATTCCGCACCTGCCCCTGCCTGCCGACGAGGCGCATGTGAAGGCCGGCCCGCGCGGCCTGTGGCGGGCGCTGCGGGCCCACCCGGTGGTGATGGTGGTGGGCTTTGTGGGCGGCTTTTTTGAAAGCGGCCTGTCCTCGCTGCTGCCGCTGTACGGTCTGGCGCTGGATCTTGGTCCGGCACAGGCAGCCCTGCTGGTGTCGGCCAGCGGGCTGGGCAGCAGCCTGATGATGCTGCCCGCAGGCATGCTGGCCGACCGCATGGCCCACCACCCGCAGCAACGCTGGGGCAACCAGTCGCAGGCGCGGCGGCACCTGATGGGTGTGTGCGCCGTGCTCACGCTGGCGGCCACCGCCGTGGTGCCCTGGGTGGCGCAGCATCCGCTGCTGGCCTGGCCGGTGGTGTTCATGTGGGGCGGCGCGGGCGGCTGCCTGTACACGCTGGCCATGATCGACATCGGCGACCGCGAAGTGGGCCTGGCCCTGGTCAACGGCACCGCCGTGCTGGTGATGGCCTACACCCTGGGCGGTGTACTGGCCCCCGGCCTGGGCGGACTGGCGCTGCAACTGTCGCCCGCCGTTGGGTTTCCGGCGCTGCTGCTGCTGATTGCCGGTGTGGGCGTGGCCGCGCTGCATGCCCGGCGGCTGCGCTGGTA
>CALMMY010000276.1 GCA_937868695.1 uncultured Comamonadaceae bacterium | reverse complement strand
TCTCCGCAGCGCCCGATGTTTGACATGTCCACCAATGTGCCATTGCACCAAGGTGATCGGGTTTTGCTGTGCTCGGATGGGCTGTGGAGTGCGGTTCCCGATAACGAATTGGTCAGTGTGATGGCCACCATGCCCGTTTCGGAGGCCGTGCCTGAGTTGGCTGAACGTGCGCTGCGCAAGGCCGGCCCCACCAGCGACAACGTGACCATTCTGGCGCTGGAATGGGAAACGCCGGATGCGGTGGATTCCGGGAGCGGCATCAGCACCGACTCGATTGGGGCCGGTTCGTTTCAGTCCACCATCCAGACTGATTTTGCCGAGCTGGGGCTGGATGACGATTTGGACGATGCCGCCATTGAACGCTCTATTGCCGAAATCAATGAAGCCATCCGGCGTTCGGCCGCACGCAAAGGCTGATCTTTCTAACTCGCAGACAGGCTGAGAGCGCGAACACTCTGCTTCGCCCTCCCAGCCTTTTCTGAACTTCTTTCCCCGATTTTTTGAGGTTGTCTTCTCATGACTGACTTTGTCCGCTCGGCAGGTCGTGCCGCAGATCAGCTGCGGCCTGTGCGCATCACCCGCCACTACACCATGCACGCAGAAGGATCGGTGCTCATCGAGTTCGGCCACACCAAGGTGCTGTGTACGGCATCGGTGCAAGAAAAGGTGCCCCCGCACAAGCGGGGTTCTGGCGAAGGCTGGGTGACCGCTGAATACGGCATGCTGCCGCGTGCCACCCACACCCGCAGCGACCGCGAGGCGGCCAAGGGCAAACAGAGTGGCCGTACCCAGGAAATCCAGCGGCTGATTGGCCGTTCGTTGCGGGCCGTGTTTGACCTGAAGCTGCTGGGTGAGCGCACCATTGCCCTTGATTGCGATGTGATCCAGGCCGATGGCGGTACGCGCACTGCGGCCATCACCGGGGCATTTGTCGCCGCCCACGATGCCGTCGGCACCCTGCTGGCCAGTGGCAAGCTGACGCAAAGCCCCATCGTGGGCCAGGTGGC
>CALMMY010000275.1 GCA_937868695.1 uncultured Comamonadaceae bacterium | reverse complement strand
GACCACCTCAGCCGCATCGGGGGCATGGTGTGCGGCCAGGCCATGATGTCGGCTGCCGACACGGCGATGGTGCTGGCCATCGTGTCGCAGCTGGGCACACAGCGCCCCATGACCACGGTGCAGCTGAACACGGCTTTCCTGAAGCCGCTGGCCGCCCAGGACGGGCTGGTGACGGCCCGCGTGATCCGGGCAGGCAAAAGCCTGGTGTTCGGCGAAATCGACATTGTGGGCGTGGCCGACGGCAAAAGCGTGTGCCGCGCCAGCACCACCTACGCGCTGCTGTGATGCGCCGCTCAGCTGCCTGACAGCGTGGCCAGCTCGGCGGGCGGGGCCACCGTCACCGAGACGGTGAGCATGGGGTTGCCGCCACCCTGAATCACGCCGCGCAGCGGCGACACATCGCCAAAGTCGCGCCCGATGGCCAGGGTCACGTAGTCCTGGGTGGGGCGGCCCCAGCCGCAGTGGTTGTTGGTGGGGTCAAAGTCCACCCAGATGCCTGCCGGTGCTTCGCTGGCAGAAGGCTGGCTGTCGGCATCGCTGCCGGGCCAGTCCGGCCAAGTGGTGCCCGGCAGGGTGGGGCAGTACACCTGTACCCAGGCGTGCGAGGCATCGGCCCCGATGAGGCGGGGTTTGCCCGGCGGTGGCTGGGTCAGCATGTAGCCGCTGACGTAGCGGGCGGGCAGGCCCAGGCTGCGCAGGCAGCCGATCATGATGTGGGCAAAGTCCTGGCACACGCCTTTGCGCTGGGCCAGCGCATCCAGCGCGGGGGTGTCGATGGCGGTGCTGCCGCCCTCGTAGGTCATGCTGGTGTGGATGTGCGTCATCAGTGCCTGGGCGCATTCCAGCAGCGGCTCGCCGGGGCTGAAGAGGGCATCGGCAAAGTCGGCAAACAGGGTGCTGCGCGGCACGAAGGGCGAGGCAAAGGTGAACTCGATGGCCGGGTCGTACACGGCCCCGGCGCGGTAGGTGAGGTGTTTGCGCACATCGTCCCAGGCGGGCGAGTCGGGCAGGGGCTGGGGCGGTGTGGTGCTGACCAGGCTGTCGGCGGTCACGCTCAGGTGGGCATGGGGCGTTTGCACCGTGAAAAAACACCGCTGGTTGCCGAACGCATCGGGCGTGTGCAGCGGGGTGACGGTGTCGGGGCTGACTTCCAGCCGGTGGGCCAGCACCGTTTGCCCCGGCACGTTCAGCGGGGTGAGGTGGGCCAGGTGCTGGGCCATGACCACGGGCGGGCTGTAGTCGTAACGGGTCTGGTGGATGATGCGCAGTTGCATGGCGGTGGGGCCGGTGGTGTGGGCGCGGCTGGCCGCTTCAGGCCAGCAGGCTGCGGTTGCCCTGGTCGGCGTGGCTGAAGTGGCGCTGGCTCAGTGCATCCGACAGGCCCATTGCCGAGGTGGTGCAGGCTTGCAGCAGCGTGCGCAGCGGGGTGTACTGGCCATCGGTGCCGGGGTGGCTCAGGTTGGCCAGTTCCCAGCTGCCGGGGTCGGGCAGATTGGCAAACAGGGTTTGGGCAAATGCGGGGTCGCCCTGCTCCAGTTTGCGCAGGCGCGAGCGCAGGGTGTCCAGCACCCAGGCCAGTGAGCGGGGGTTGTCGCGGTTGAGCAGCAGCAAGTCCAGCAGGGCCACGGTGTCTCGGCGCTGCTGGTACTGGGCGTGGAAGGTAATGGTGCTGTCGAACAGGGCCACCAGGGCTTCAAAACCGGCGTGCTCATGTACGCTGCCCGATTCAAAAGCCTGGCGCATGGCCTGGGCCAGGGTGGTCAGGCGCTCGATGTGGCGGCCTATGCTCAGCAGCCGCCAGCCGTTGTCGCGCACCATGCGGTCGGTCTGGGCTCCGGTGATGCCGGCCAGCCATTCGCTGGCGGCCTCCAGGGCGTTGAGGGCTTCCTGGGGGGCGGTTTCGGTGTCGGCATCGACATCGCTGCATTGGTCGAGAAATTCGGTTTCGGCGCGTTCAATCAGGTTGCGCTGCTCTTGCGACAGGCGCTCGCGCACGTTGGCTGCGGCCAGGCGCA
>CALMMY010000274.1 GCA_937868695.1 uncultured Comamonadaceae bacterium | reverse complement strand
CACGGCCACCTGGGCTGGACCCTGTCAGCCGCCACCGCCGAGCTGGTGGCCGAGCTGGTGGCCGAGCAAGTGCGCCAGGCCAGCCAGCGCAGCGGCCACGCCAAGACGGCAGCACGCTCCTGAATGTGATTCAAAAAACAGGAGCTGCCTGCGCAATTGAATATTGAGTTTGATTTATCGATCAAAAACCAATCAGAAAATGCGAAAGCAGCTCACTTTTTTTACTCTCATTTTGATTGGATACCCGGCGAGCAGGGTTCAGCGGTGAGCTTGCCGCCGTGGCATGCGGCCCCAAGGTCAGACCATGCCGAACGCCAGCCGGATGCCCAGTGCGATCAGAACCGCACCGGCCAGGCAGGTGGCCAGCTGTCTGGCATGCACAAACCGGGACAGCCGCTCAGCGGCCCAATTGCCCACCAGCACCAGCGCCGACTGGTACAGCAAGCTCAACACCGTCACATGCAGCATCGCCGCCACCAGTGTGGCCGCAGAGGCCCCCGGGCTGAGAAACACCGGAAAAAACGCCACAAAAAACAGCACAGCCTTGGGATTGGTCAGGCTGACCGCCAGGGCGCGGCGGAAGTACAACATCCGGGCCTGGTCGTGCGGAGCCCCCGATGCCTGCGCCCCTGCCCCGCTGCGCATCAGCTGCACACCCAGCCAGCACAGATACGCCACACCCAACCACTGCAACCCCTCGAAGAGAGCCGCCTGCGTGCGCATGATGGCCGCCAGACCCAGCACTGCCGCCGCCATCAGCACACAGTCACCGGCCAATGTGCCCAGCACGGCGGCCATGCCCGCAGCGCGGCCATTTCGCGCCGTCGCATCGAGAATGGCAACCGTCCCTGCGCCCGGCACAGCCTGGAACACAAGCACAGCGGTAATGAAACTGCTGTAGTTTTGAATGTCGATGGACACAATGATCTTTCCTGAAAAAACAGGCATCCATCATCCGATGGCCATCGGCACAGATACAGTCTTTTTAAACGGCCAAAAATCCGTTTGACCACTTTTTTTCCGGCAAAACAATCAAATGACCAGAACCCAGCACCACGAACTTGACGATGTGGCCTGGCGCATCCTCCGCACACTCCAGTCGGATGCCCGCGCCCCGCTGAAAACACTTGCGCAAGCGGCAGGGCTGTCGGTGGCCGCCACCGCCGAGCGGATCAAGCGCCTGCAAGACGCGGGCACCGTGCAGCGGTTCGCTGTCGAATTGGATGCGGTCAAGGTGGGCTACCCCATCAAAGCCATCGTGGGCATCACGGCCACCCAACCGGGCAAGAAGGCCCTCCTGGAACGGCTGCACGCGGCCCCGGAGGTGCTGGAGTGCCACCACGTGGCCGGTGCCGACTCTTATTTGATGACGGTGGTGGCCGCCAGCATGGACGATCTGGAACGCTTCATCGGCACCATCAATCCGTATGGGGAAACGCGCACATCCATCGTGTTTTCCACACCCATCCAGCGGCGGGGCCTGGAGCCGCCGGGCACCATCCGCAGACCATAGCGGCTCACCCCGATGGGTGCTGCCCCTCCGCCGCCTCCAGCGCCTTGAGCCTGCGGTAGAGCGAACGCTCGCTGATGCCCAGCTGCGCGGCCAGTTCGGCGCGGCTGCCACGGTGCTTGCGCACCTGCTCGCGCAGCACGG
>CALMMY010000273.1 GCA_937868695.1 uncultured Comamonadaceae bacterium | reverse complement strand
CCCACCCTCCCCAGCACGCCACGTCAGCACGGCTCGGCTCGCCACTACAAAAGCCAGCCAAGAAACAACACGCACGTCAGCACGGCATGGCTCGCCACCAAACACGTCAGCCGAGAAACAACTCCCCACCACCAAAGCCAGGCAAGAAACAGCACGCCACCACAAAGCCAGCACAACAAAGACCACACACCACCCCGGCCAGCCACCCCACCCGGCGCAGGCAGTTAAAGTGCAGCCCATGCTTAAACACCAGTTCAGCTGCGAAGCGCAGCCCGAGTACCTGCCCGAGCAATCCGATGCCCGCCAGGGGTTGTACGCCTTTGCCTACACCATCACCATCACCAACACGGGCCAGGTGCCCGCGCAGCTGATCGCCCGCCACTGGATCATCACCGACGCGGTGGGCCACACCGAAGAGGTCAAGGGCCTGGGTGTGGTGGGGCAGCAGCCCCTGCTCAAGCCCGGCGAATCGTTTCAGTACACCAGCGGCACGCGGCTGCGCACACCCTCGGGGCTGATGCGCGGCCATTTTTTCTGCGTGGCCGAAGATGCCGAACGCTTCGAGGCTGAAGTGCCCGCCTTTGTGCTCGATGCCCTGGGCTCTGGCGCACCGGGGCGCGTGCTGCACTGATCCGTTCATGAGCCCGCCCCGCCCCGACCTGTCTGACCTGCTGACCGCGCTCGACCCCGATGCGCCGCTGGCACAGCGCCACCTGTGGCTGATCGGGCTGCTGGCCTGGGTGCGCGGCCAGGGCAACGACAGTGCGGCCAGCGTGGCCCGAGTGCAACTGCTGCTGGACGCGGCCAGTGCCCGCCCCGAGTGGCTGCTGCGCTGGCAGGCCTGGTGGCGGGCCTTGCGGCGCGATGTGGACATCGCCCCCATGCTGGCCGATTTTGGCTTTGCGCCGCGCACCGCCTTTCTCAGCGAGCTGGGCCACCGCCTGCGGCGCAAGGTGCTGCCCGGCACCCCCGAAACCACCGATCTGGCCGAACTGTTCGGCCTGCTGCTGCCCGCCGCCTCCGACAGCGACTGGCTGCTGGCCCTGCCGCCCGAGCAGCTGGACCGCGTGCAGGCCGTGCTGTTCCCCCCCGCCACCGAGCCGCAGCAGCACGACAGCAGCGGCTGGGACGTGACGCTGCTGGACGCACTCACCTTCTGCGTGGGCCAGGTCAGCGCCACTGGCTTTGCCTCCGAGGTGCGGGTGCGCATGTCGGCCCAGGCCCGCCAGGGCCGCCACTTCCACCAGTTGCCCACGCAGCTTGAAGTGCTCAAGCAGGCGGTGCTGGCCGATGGCGCACTTGCCCCGGCGGCACAGCAGGCCGCCAGCGACCTGCGCACCCAGCTCGAACACTGCCTGCAAGCGGCCCACAGCGTGTATGCCCACCTGGACGAGCACGGCATCTCGGTGGGCATCGTGTTCAGGCTGCAACAGCTGCGCCACCGGGTGCAGCGCATCCACGACTTGCTGGACTGCCTGCAATCGCCGCACCGCATGCAGGCCGCCGCCCAGTTGCTGGCCAAGCTGGTGCAGGTGCGCCAGAACAGCCAGAGCGTGCGCGCACTGGTGGCCAGCAGCTCGCAGCTCACCGCCGCCAAGGTGGCCGAGCGCAATGCCGAAAGCGGCGAGCACTACATCACCCGCAACCGCGCCGAGTACATGGCCATGCTGGGCAACGCCGCCGGGGGCGGGGCCATCATCGGCCTGACCACCTGGGGCAAGTTTTTGCTGTACGGGCTGGCGCTGTCGCCGTTCTGGATGGGGTTTGCGGCGGGCATGAACTACGCGCTGTCGTTCGTGCTGGTGCAGCTGCTGCACCTGACGGTGGCCACCAAGCAGCCCGCCGTCACAGCCCCTGCCATGGTGGCCAAGCTGCGCGACATGCACACCCCCGGTGCCGTGCGCCGGTTTGTGGACGAGGTGGCCAACCTGTTCCGCTCGCAGGTGGCCGCCATTGCGGGCAACCTGGCGCTGGTGGTGCCGGTGGTGCTGCTGCTGTCGTGGGGGCTGCAAACCTTCGGTGGCCAGCCCATGATCAGCGCCAGCCAGGCCGAGCATGTGCTGCACGACATGGACGTGCTCGGCCCCACCGCACTGTTTGCAGCCTTCACCGGCGTGCTGCTGTTTGCCAGCAGCATCGTGGCGGGCTGGTTCGAAAACTGGTTTGTGCTGCACCGGCTCGACTCGGCCCTGGCCCACAACCCGGCCTTCACCCGCTGGCTGGGCACGGCGCGGGCGCTGCGCTGGTCGCGCTTTCTGCGGGCCAACGTGTCGGGCTTTGCCGCCAACATCTCGCTGGGGCTGATGCTGGGGGTCATTCCGGTGGTGCTGGCCTTTTTCGGGCTGGGCATGGAGGTGCGCCACGTCACCCTGTCTGCCGGGCAGGTGGCCGCTGCCGTGGCCTCACTGGGCACCGACAGCCTGCGCAGCCCCGGCTTCTGGCTGGCGGTGGCGGGTGTGGTGGTGGTCGGCCCCATCAACCTGGCGGTCAGCTTCTACCTGGCGTTCAGGCTGGCCCTCAAGGCCCAGGCCATCAGCGATGTGAACCGCGCCCGCATCCGCAGCAGCATTGCCCACCGCATCCGCCACCAGCCGCTGAGCTTTCTGCTGCCCCCGCACACGCCCGCCGATACCGGCGACGAAACCGATACCACCGACAACAACGCCGACACCGATACCGACCGACATGGGTGAATTCGACCTGATCCGCCGCCACTTCCAGCATGCCCTGCACCCCGCCGGTGTGGCCCTGGGCAACGGGGACGACTGTGCCCTGCTGGCCCCCGCGCCCGGCATGCACCTGGCCGTCTCCACCGATATGCTGGTGGAAGGCCGCCATTTCCTGAGCACCGTCCACCCCGAGGCGCTGGGCCACAAGGCACTGGCCGTCAACCTGAGCGACCTGGCCGCGATGGGGGCCGAGCCGCTGGCCTTCACGCTGGCCCTGTCGCTGCCACGCGCCGACGATGCCTGGCTGGCCGCCTTCTCGCGCGGGCTGCTGGGCCTGGCCGATGCCCACGGCTGTGCGCTGGTGGGGGGCGACACCACCGGCGGGCCGCTCAACATCTGCATCACCGTGTTTGGCCAGGTGCCCGAGCACCAGGCCCTGCGCCGCAGCGCCGCCCAGGTGGGCGACGACATCTACATCAGCGGCCAGGTGGGCGATGCCCGGCTGGCGCTCGAAGTGTTCAGGGGCACCCAGCACCTGAGCGCCGACGACTTTGCCGCCGTGCGCCTGCGCATGGAGCGGCCCACGCCCCGCATTGCGCTGGGCCTGGCCCTGCGCGGTGTGGCGCACGCCGCTGCCGATGTGAGCGATGGCCTGCTGGGTGACCTGGGCCACATCCTCACCGCCAGCGGCGTGGGGGCCGACATCCACACCCGCTGGATTCCCGATTCCATCGCTGTCAGCGCCATCCTCCAAAGCACCGGGGCCGATTTCTGCACTGAATACGCGCTGGCTGGTGGCGACGATTACGAGCTGGTGTTCACCGCCCCGCCCCAGGCCCGCGCTGCCGTGCAGGCCGCTGCGGCCCAGGCAGGCACCGGCGTGACGCACATCGGCACCGTCAGCGCAGCCACCGGGTTGCGGGTGCTGGATGCGCAGGGCCAGCCCCTGCGCAAGCTGCCTGCCTCGTTCGACCACTTTGCCGGCTGACACGCTGCCCATGCGCCCCTCCAATCCACTTGCCCGCCCCTGGTACTGGCCTGACCCGGCACGAGCCAGCACACTGCTGCCAGCCCTGGCCCTGTCGCTGCTGCTCACGGCCTGCGACAGCGGCAACACCCTGCGCCCCATCGCCCAGGCGGGTTCGGGCAAACCGGCTTCTGCACCGGCCAGCGCCCCCACCGCGTTTGCACACCCCGCCGATGAGACGCTGCGCTTTCACATGCAGTGCGAAGAAGCCGTCACCGCCGCCAGCGGCAGCTATGAGGTGGAAAACAACGTCTGGGGCAAGGGTGCGCTGACCGACTGGAGCCAGTGCGTGGGGGCCACCAACAGCACCCGGCGCGGCCTGGCCGCCCGCTGGACATGGGACTGGAAATCCCAGGACAACCAGGTCAAGGCCTTCCCCGAGGTGGTGTTTGGCCACAAGCCCGGCACGGCCCGCTCCACCACGCCGCTGCTGCCGCGCAAGCTGGGGGAAATGCGGCGCGTCGTCATGGATTACGACATCAGCACCCAGCGCAGCGGCACCGGCAACCTGTCGGTGGACATCTGGCTGACCGACACACCCACCCCCACCACGTTTGCCGTGCCGCCCATCACGCATGAAGTGATGATCTGGCTGGAAACATTTGGCCCCATGTACGCGGGTGGCGAGCAGATTGACACCGTCAGCATCCACGGCATTCCCTACCGGGTGTATGTGGGCGAAAAGTTTGGTCTGGGCTGGCGCTACATCGCCTTCAAACCCGAAAACACCCCCATGCAGCCCGTGGCCCAGATCGACCTCATGCCCTATCTGCTGTACCTGCAAACCAAAGGTCTGGTCACCCCCGAGAGCCACGTGGCCAACATCAATCTGGGCAACGAAATCATCAGCGGCGCAGGCACCACCCAGGTCAACCACCTGGATATTGACGTGGAATGAAGCCGGGCACACACGCCGCACACGGCCACACCGTGCCCAGCACGCCACAGCCAGCCCCCCGCTCCATCCAGAACCCACCACCACCCCGACGGCTTTTCATCCATGACCGAACGCCCTCCCATCGAAGTGCTGGCCCCCGACCCGCTCAACCCCTCGGTGCTGCGCCCGCTGCAACCCGCGCCCGTGCTTCACCCCAGCTTTGCGTTCATGGCCAGCCACCCGGCGCACGCCATCGCCCTGGGCTTTGGCGCGGGGCTGGCCCGCCACGCCCCCGGCACCGTGGGCACGCTGTGGGCCTGGGCCGCGTTTGCCGTGATGCAGCCCTGGCTCAGCGACACCGGCTGGGCACTGGTCATCGGCCTCAACCTGCTGCTGGGCTGGTGGGCCTGCACCGTGACGGCCCGCCACATGCACCTGCCCGACTCCAGCCACATGGTGTGGGACGAGGTGGTGGCCTTCTGGATCGTGCTGTGGCTGCTGACCCCGGCCCCGCTCAGCACCCAGATTTACGCCTTTGTGCTGTTCAGGCTGTTCGATGCCGTCAAGATCGGCCCCATGGCCTGGGCCGATGAAGCCTTCAAAGGCTTTGGCTGGCGCGGCGGCTTCGGCGTGATGCTGGATGACCTCGCCGCCGCCTTCTGCACCCTGCTGGTGATTGCCGCCTGGCGCTTCTGAGCGCACCACCAGCCAGCACCGCCTGCGCCCGCCCCCTCCAGCCATTCTCATGTTGACCAGGCAAGTTTTTTGGGGTTGTCGTTGAGGGCTGGCGTGGGGGCGTGGTGCTGGGTCGGGCTGGCGTTTCTCGGCTGACTTTTGTGGTGGCGAGCCATGCCGTGCTGACGTGGCGTGCTGGGGAGGG
>CALMMY010000272.1 GCA_937868695.1 uncultured Comamonadaceae bacterium | reverse complement strand
TGCGGCCCGACGCATCGGTCACGGTGCCGCTGATGATGACCGGCAGGCGGTGGCCGGTGGCATCAAAGAATTCTTCAATGGCAAACAGCGCGGCCTTGGCGTTGAGCGTGTCAAAAATCGTCTCGACCAGCAGCACATCGGCCCCGCCTTCCACCAGGCCGTCGATCTGCTCGTAATACGCGGCACGCAGCTGCTCGAAGGTGACGTTGCGGGCACCGGGGTCGTTCACATCGGGGCTGATGCTTGCTGTTTTGGGCGTGGGGCCAAGGGCTCCGGCCACGTAGCGGGGGTGGTCGGGCGTGGAGAACTTGTCGCACGCGGCGCGGGCAATGCGGGCCGAGGCCACGTTCATCTCGCGGGCCAGGTGGGCCATGTCGTAGTCCTCCTGCGCCACGGTCGTCGCACCGAAGGTGTTGGTTTCAATCAAATCGGCCCCGGCGGCCAGGTAACGCTCGTGGATGTCGGCAATCACGTCGGGGCGCGTGAGGCTCAGCAGCTCGTTGTTGCCCTTCACGTCCTTGGGGAAGTCTTTGAACCGCTCGCCCCGGTACTGCGCTTCGGTCAGCTTGAAACGCTGGATCATGGTGCCCATCGCGCCGTCAAGGATGACGATGCGGCGTTGCAGCGTGGCGGGCAGGGCTTGGGCGCGGGTGTAGGCGGGCGTGTGCGATGTGGTCATGGGCAGGGATTGTAGAAACGCAGCCCGCAACCCTGGCCCATCCTGCCCATCCAGACTGGCAGGCCCAGGGGTCATGGGCCGCCCAGACGACGCACAATGCACCTTTTTGAGGTCCACACCATGAAACCCCTGCTTCTGTCCCTGCTCATCGGCACAGCCGCCCTCAGCACCCAGGCCGCCGACATCAACATCAACCTGGGCAACGTGCGCGTCAACGTGCCCGGCACCGGGGTGACCGTCACCTTCGGCTCGCGCAACGAAAGCGGCCACTACTGGGACGGCCAGGAATGGCGCAACGAGAAATACTGGCGCGAACACAACGGACCGCGCGGTGAAAAGCACTACTCCGGCCACGGCAACCGAGGCCGCAACGAAGGCGAGCAGCGTGGCCACTGCCCCCCCGGACAGGCCAAAAAAGGCAATTGCTGAGCCACCAGCAGGGCATTTCTGGGTGGCCGACTCGGCGGTGCTGTAGGTAGCAAAGGCTGACCCGCTTGGCATCCAGGATGGTTGTGAGAACGCTGGCGCGAATGTTTTGCATGGATGCACACCGGTACACGCGGACACCGACCCAATACGCCGAAGCTGTAAACTTATACGGGCTATCCAGTTAGCTCCTTGAAGGAGAGAATGGCTGGATGAGTGAAATTTATCCGCAGCCAGTTGCAGGGCAAGATTACCCCCAAACGTGGAGTCAATTCCTCGACTGGTTCCACAGCGAAGAAGCTTGTCTTGATTACTTGGAACGGCTGCGTTGGCCCAAGGACTTCATCTGCCAGAGATGTGGCGTTATCGGCGCTGCCAGCAAGACGAGTCGCCATCGCCTGGTTTGCCAGAGCTGCAAACATCAAACCAGCGTGACGGCTGGAACCATTTTTGACAAGACCAGAACGCCACTCAAAGTGTGGCTCGCCGCCGCTTGGTACATCACCAATCAAAAGCACGGGGTGAGTGCGTTGGGGTTGCAGCGTGTGCTGGGCTTGGGAAGCTACCAAACGGCTTGGGCCATGCTGCATCGTTTTCGTCGAGCCATGGTTCGCCCCGGCAGAGATTTACTGACTGGTCTTGTAGAGGTCGATGAAACCTATGTGGCCATTGGGGATAAATCTGTTGCTGACGGCTCAAAAAGGCAACGCCACAAGACGACCAAAACGCTTGTGGTCATTGCAGTGGAGATGTTGGAGCCCAAAGGATTTGGACGCATTCGCTTGCGTCGCATCACTGACACATCCGAGCATCAAGTCATTCCTTTTGTGAAAGAAGTCATCCAAGCCGGATCTACCGTACATACCGATGGCTCCGCTGCTTATCGGAACTTGACGGATGAGGGCTATGGACACCGGCGAACGGTCATGCTCGGCTCAGAAACACCTGCGCACATCTCCATGCCAGGTGTTCACCGGGTAGCCTCACTCATGCAGCGATGGTTGCTGGGTACACATCAAGGTGCGGTGCAGCCTGCCCAGTTGGATCACTATCTTGATGAGTTTGTCTTTCGATTCAACCGGCGCAAATCGGCATCACGGGGTATGCTTTTTTATCGGCTACTGGAGCAGGCGGTTGTCACCGCTCCAGTGACCTACAGGCAGGTTGTTTCGCCATCCATCTCGGCCAAATCAATGCCCAAGGAGCTAACTGGATAGCCCGTAAACTTATACAGTGATCACACCACCCCTCACACCCGCCTCGCCACCCTCCCCCAAAAGGCAGCACCTCACCCGGTTGCTGAGCATCTGGCGCTCGGACGGCTGGCCCAGCAAGGATGCGCTGGAGATTGAGTTGCTGGTGGCTGGCTGGATCTGCTTGGTCAATGAAGCCGGACACGACAGGCTGCGCCTGACCGAGTCGGGGCTGGCCCACCTGGCCGCGTCGCGCCAGCGCAACCAGCGTGCGCTCAGCACCCATGACCGCCTGGCCGAGCGGGTGGCCGGGCAGCTGCACGATGCCGGGCGGCTGGTCTGGAAAGAACTGTCGCTGCGGGCCAGGGCGGGTGCCGAACCCGCCCCCAAGCAGCCGCCGCAGGCGCTGGACCTGTTCGGGCCGGATGCGGAAGGTGGCGGCCCGCCCGCGCCGTCTGTGGCCGATCCCGCACTGCCAACCACCACCTTCGAGCCGGTGGTGGGCGGATGGCGCATGGCGCGGCCCGATGTGTTTTCGGTGCGCAATACCTCGGTCGAGGCGTATCTGCACCCTGTCGTCCATGAAATCAAGGTCAGCCGGGCCGATCTGTTCTCTGACCTGCGCCACGCCGCCAAGCGTGCGGCCTACCAGTGGCTGTGCTGCGAGTGCCACTATGTGTTTCCGGCGGGCATGGCGCAGCCCGAGGAGCTGCCGCCAGAGCTGGGGGTGTGGGTCATTCACGGCGACATCGAGACTGGCCGGATGGAGCAGCTCAGGCCGGCCCGCCACACGCCTTGCACGCTGCCGTTTGCGGTCTGGCTGGCACTGGCCAAGGCCACGCCCTGGAAACCGGAGCGTGACGCACACCAGATGCACCTGGGCCAGCCTGACGGTCTGCTGCCCGGCATGGCTGCCGATGCCGCTCTGCCAGTGCAGGGCAAAGCAGATACCCGCTGAGGGCACCGGGGGCGGCCACCATCAGGGATTGCAGCGGTCGCAGCGGGCGGGGTCGGCCTTGGTGCCGGGGGTGACG
>CALMMY010000271.1 GCA_937868695.1 uncultured Comamonadaceae bacterium | reverse complement strand
CCCAGGCATGCAGCCCCGGCCCGATCAGCGGCTGGCGCGGGGCGGTCACCAGGTCGGGGGCGGGCGGCTCAGGCAGGGCGGGCAAGGTGGGCAGGGCATCGCTGTAGGTGGCCACCACCAGGTGGCGCAGGGCTGCCGTGGGCGTGCTGCCGTGTACTGGGTCGGACGGCGTATCCGGTTGGTGCAGCGGCGCAAACTCGGCCAGCAGGTGTTGGGCCGTGATGGCTACCGTGGCCCCGCTGTCTTGCTGGCAGTGGCGCAGCTCATCGGTGCGGTTCATGGGGTTGACGGGCACCACCACCGCATTGGCCCGCACGATGGCGTAGAACGCCACCGCCCACTGCGGGCAGTTCTGCATGCACAGCAGAACCCGGTCACCGCGCTGCACCCCGCACACAGCTTGCAGATGGCCCGCCAGCTGCTCGGCCTGCCGGTGAAACTGCGCAAACGTCAGCGTGGCCCCGTGATAGACGATGAAGGGCTTGTGCGGATAGCGCGTGGCCGACACCTCGGCGTTGTAGAACAGGTGGGTTTCAGGCAGCGTCAGGTGGTGCGACAGGCCAGGCGGCCAGTGGGCCAGGTGCAATGCGGTCAAAGCAGTCTCCGGTGCGGGGGCGGTGGGGGCTGGCTGCCAGCCAGAAGGGGCCGCCAGTGCCGGGCCAATATAGGCAGCCCCCACGCCGCTGTAAACGCCACCGGGTGGAAACCCGCATGCCTGGCTGTCACCTGCGTTCAGCGCCCCGTCTCCTGCTCCAGCGCCACCACCGCCTGGTGGTGTGTCAGAAACACCTGGCCGCTCAGGTGGGCCAGCCAGCCCGAGCATTGCAGTTTGTCCATCACCGGGCCTTTGACTTCGCTCAGGTGCAGGCGCAACCCGGCTTCTTGCAGGCGGTGGTCGATGGCTTGCAGGCTTTCGAGGGCGCTGGCATCAATGTCGTTGATGGCCGTGCATTGCAGCACCACATGGCGCAGGGCGGGGCGCTGCGCCACCTCCTGGTTGATGCGGTCTTCCAGGGTGCGGGCGTTGGCAAAGTACAGGCTTTCGTCCACCCGCAGGCCCAGCACATGGGGCTGAGTCTGCACGTTGTGGCGCAGCACGTTGCGGAAATGCTCGGTGCCCGGCACGCGGCCCACCACCGCCATGTGCGGGTGGCTGGTGCGCCACAGGTACAGCAGCAGCGACACGGCCACCCCCGCCACCAGCCCGGCGTTGACCCCCAGCAGCAGCGTGGCGGCGATGGTGGCGGCCACGGCGGCAAAGTCGGCCCGGGCGCAGTGCCAGGTGCGGCGCAGCACGTCCAGGTCGATCACGGTCAGCACCGCCACGATGATGGTGGCCGCCAGTGTGGCCTGGGGCAGGTAGAACAGCCAGGGTGTGAGCCACAGCGAGGCCAGCAGCAGCGCCACGGCGGTGAAGGCCCCGGAAGCCGGGGTGAGGGCACCGGCATCGGCATTGACCACCGAGCGCGACAGGCTGCCCGTGACCGGCATGCCGCCGGTCAGGCCCACCACCACATTGCTGGCTCCCAGGGCCAGCAGTTCGGCATTGGGTGAAACGCGCTGGCGCTGGCGGGCGGCCAGTGTCTGTGCCGCCGAGAGCGACTGTACGTAGCCCACCACGCTGATAAGCAGCGCGGGCATCAGCAGCGTGTGCCACAGTGCCGGATTCCAGGCGGGCCAGGTCAAGGGTGGCAGGCCTTGCGGAATGGCCCCCACCACCTTCACAGCCAGGCCGTGCGGGCCGTCCTGGTGCCAGCCCAGCACCCCGACCCAGGCTGTGGTGGCCGCAATGGCCAGCACCGGGGCCAGCCGCCCACCCAGAGTGGCGGTGCTGCCTGAGCAGCCCAGGCGCACCAGCAGGGGTTTGAGCCCGGAGCGTGACCACAGCAACCACGCGCACGCCACCAGCCCCAGGCCCAGCGTGGCGGGCCGCACATCGGCGGCGTGTTGCCACAGCGAGGCCAGCATGGCGGGCACGGTGTCACCCTGGGAGCGGATGCCCAGCAGGTGCCCGGTCTGGCTCAGCGCAATCAGCACGCTGGAGGCCGACACAAAGCCGGATGTGACCGGGTTGCTCAGGAAGTTGGCCAGAAATCCCAGCTGCAACACGGCCATGCCCATCAGCATCAGCCCGCTGAGCAGGGCCAGAACCAGTGCGCCCTCCAGGTAGGCAGGGCTGCCGGGTGTGGCCCATTGGCCAAGGGCGGTGGCGGCCATGAGTGCAGTGATGGCCACCGGCCCCACCGCCAGCACCCGGCTGGTGCCCAGCACGGCATAGGCCAGCAGCGGGGCCATGCTGGCGTACAGCCCCACCTCGGCAGGCAGTCCGGCCAGCATGGCGTAGGCCAGGCTTTGCGGAATGAGCAAGACGGTGACGATGAGCGCCGCCACCGCATCGCTGCTGAAGGTGTGGCGGTCGTAGCCCGGCAGCCAGACCATGCAGGGAAGGTGCTTCAGCCATCCCGCCATCCGCTGCCCGGCGGGCTGGGTACTCATTCGAACGAGGGCAGCGCGGGGGTGGCCACGGGTTTGCCCGCCGCCGCCCAGGCATCGTAGCCACCGGCCAGGCTGGTGACATTGAGGTAACCCATTGCCTGCATGCTCTGGGCGGCCAGCGCGGCGCGGCCACTGGTTTTGCAGTACAGCACCACGGCCAGGTCGCGGGCCTGCAACGCGGGCATGGCGGTGAGCTTGAACTCCAGCAGCCCGCGCGGAATGTGGACGGCCCCGGCCAGGTGACCGGCCGCAAATTCATCGGCCTCGCGCACGTCGATCAGCACATCGGCAGCGGCCAGTGCGGCCTCGGCCTGTTCCAGGGGGATTTCGCGGATATGGGCCTTGGCGGCCATCACCAGATCGTGGGCAGATT
>CALMMY010000270.1 GCA_937868695.1 uncultured Comamonadaceae bacterium | reverse complement strand
TCCATGTTCAGGTACCACAGCGTCACGGCCACCGGCATCACCATGAAGGGCAGGCGGTAGGCCCACAGCATCACCACGGCGGCGGCCAGCGTGGCCAGCTCCAGCGTGATCCAGCGCCAGTTGATGTGGTGGTGGTACGCCCTGAAAGACGAGCTGCCCCCGTCTGGCCACAGCCCCAGGCCCACCTGCACGCTCCACACCAGCAGCGGCACCAGGCACACCGCCAGCGTGGCCAGAATGCCCGCCGGAATATTCAGCCCCCGGCCCTGCAAATGGCTGGCCGCCTTCAGCGCCCCGGCCAGGTACAGGCCCGCAATCACCGCACTGCCCCAGGCACCGAAGGCATCCCAGCCCAGCGTCATGAACAGACTCATGGCCCCGATGACCAGCATGCCGCCAAAGTAATACAGCACATGCGAAAACGTGAACCGCGCCGCCTGCACCGAAACTGGGGCCGAAACAGGGGCCGCCACCGCACCCGCCCCGCCCGGCTGCGGCCCGCTGGCCTCCGCCAACCCACCCGCCAGCCCATTCACCAGCGGCAAGCGGTGCGGGCTGGCCGGGTCGGCCCAGGCGTGCCACAGGGCATCGGCCTGGCCGGGCGTGAGCAAACCGCGCTGCGCAGCTGCCTGCACATCTGCCCGACCCAGCCGCACATGTGCGGCATGGTTGCCAGGCTCAGAAACAGAGGGTGAAGTCATGGATGAAATGGCTGCAAAAATGGTGAACACGCCACAGAAGCCCGCCCCGCCCACCGCCACAACCGGCCAGCCGCAGCTTCTGCACCTGTGGCGCATTGTGAGCCGGTTTTCGGCCCCCGCCACCGCACGCGCCACGGCCCCACCCACCCCCTAGAATCAAGTCATGAGCTCAGCCAAACCCAACCACACCCCCGCCGCCACCAGCGCCGCCACCGACATCAAGCCCAGCAACTTCCTGCGCCAGATCATCGAAAAAGACCTGGAACAGGGCACCTACGCCCAGCGCCGCTGGGCAGGCACCCCCGGCGATGCCGCCCACCACGCCGCTGGCGAGCCCGACCCCGCCAAAATCCGCACCCGCTTCCCCCCTGAGCCCAACGGCTACCTGCACGTTGGCCACGCCAAAAGCATCTGCCTGAACTTTGGCCTGGCACGCGACTACGGCGGCGTGTGCCACATGCGCTTTGACGACACCAACCCCGAAAAAGAAGACACCGAGTACGTCAACTCCATCCTCGATGCCGTGCAGTGGCTGGGCTTTGGCTGGGAAGCCAACGGCCAGAACCATTTGTTCCAGGCCAGCGACTACTTCGGCTTCATGTACCGCGCAGCGGAATATCTGATTGAAGCCGGCCACGCCTACGTGGACGAACAGACCGCCGAAGAAATGCGCTTCAACCGGGGCGACTTCAGCAGGCCCGGCACCGACAGCCCCTACCGCAGCCGCACCCCCGCAGAACACCTGGCCCGCTTCCGCGAAATGCGCGACGGCGTGCATGCCGACGGCAGCATGGTGCTGCGCGCCAAGATCGACATGGCGCACCCCAACATCAACATGCGCGACCCGGCCATCTACCGCATCCGCCGCGCCACCCAC
>CALMMY010000269.1 GCA_937868695.1 uncultured Comamonadaceae bacterium | reverse complement strand
CCCGGTTGATCAGTTGGTCGCAGCCTGGGGTTGCGCTGGCGAATTTGGCGCTGCCGTGGCGGTGGGCAACACATCCAGCTGGTGCTGCCAGCGGGCGGGTTGCAGTTGCAGTGGGCGGTAGCTCACATCGCGCCACTGGCGAGCCATGTCGGTGTAGCGGCTGGAGAAGGCGTTGCCGCTCTGGCCGGTCTGGTAGATGAAGCGGCTGTTTTCCAGGTTGGCCAGGTCGTAGATGGCGCGCAGCGAGGCTGCATGGCGGTTGGCGTAGGGCTCGGCGGGGTTGTCGAGCTGGTACTGGCCCACGTTGACCGTGAACGGGTCGCCGCCCGTGGGCACCCGCACCTCGAACAGCGGGGCCAGCGCCGCCACCTGGCTGAACGGGCTGTGGCGCGAGACGGCAGGGTGGGCATCGCCCCAGCGCCAGCTGCTCAAGTCGCGCCCGTGGCGGGCTTGCAGGCGTTGCAGCGTGGCATCCAGTGCCTGGCGGGCCACGGGTGTGCAACCCTGGGGGCCGTTGTTGCACCAGGCGGGGTCGTTGCTGGCCAGCATGTGCTCCAGGGCCACGCGGAAATGGCGCTTGCCGTACAGCATCTTCATGCGGGCTTCGCCCAGGCGCGGGGTGATCAGGCTGCGAGTCAGCTCGTCGGCCCAGGCGGCCAGCACCAGCGGCGCGGCCCGGCTGGCGGACATGGTGCCGTCAAACCCGGCCAGCTCGGTGCGCAGGGCCGCTGCCAGCGGGTGGGTGGAGGCCAGGGCGGCGGCCCGCAGGTGGGGCAGCAGCCGCACGCTGGCCAGCGACAGCACATCGCCCTGGATGGCGGCCAGCGATTCGGGCGTGTGGCGGGGCTGCGCGGCCAACAGCTGTTCGATGCGCTGCTGGCGGTCGGGGGTGGACCAGTCCTGGGTGATGAAGTGGGGGTAGTCGGGCGCGTGTATGCGCTGGTTGGCCGTGGCCAGCCAGCCGCGCTGCTGGGCCTGGGCGCTGGCGGCGGCCTGGGCATCGCTGGCGGCGTGGCGGGGCTGGGTGGCGGTCGCAGTGGTGGCCGCTGGGCCAGCGGAGGCTACGCCGGTGTCGGCCACCGCAGCGGCAGAAGCCGTGGCGGTGGCTGGCTGCATCATGGCGCTGCTGGCCAGGGTGCCGAAGCGGGCTTCGGGAGTCTCGGCGTAGGGAATCCAGCCTGTCCAGTCGTAGCGGGCTTCCCAGCCGGGGGCGGGGGCCACGCCGCGCAGGTCGTTGTCGGGCGCACGGGTGGGCACGCGGCCTGCGGCCTTGTAGGCCACGCGCCCGGCGGTGTCGGCGGCCACCACGTTTTGCATGGGCGAGTGGTAGTGGCGGTAGGCCACGCCCAGCAGCTCGTCGGTGCTGCGGGCGTGTGCGCCTTCCAGCCCGGCCAGCACGGTGTGGTTGTCGGCATCCAGGGCTGCCCAGCGCAGTGCCAGCACAAAGCGGCTGGTGTCCATCACCTGGGCGTGGCTGGCCTGGGCATCGCTGAGCACGGGGCCGTGGCGGGTGCTGCGCACGGTGTGGCTGACATCGGGCTGGCCCTTGACGCGGATGATCTCCACCCTGGTGGCAAAGTCGGCCCAGGCGGTCTGGCCTGCGGGGGCGGGCACGCGGTACTGCGCCGGGTTGGCGGGGTTGATGGCCTCCAGGTACAGGTCCTGCACGTCAGGCCCGGTGTTGGTGAAGCCCCAGGCCACATGGGCGTTGCGCCCCAGCACCACAAACGGCAGGCCGGGCAGGGTGGCCCCGGTCACGTCCAGCCCGGCATGGGCGGCCTGCGCACCCTGGCCCGCCGGGGATTGCAGCCGGGCAAAGTACCAGATGGCCGGTGCGCTCAGGCCCAGGTGGGGGTCGTTGGCCAGCAGCGGTTGGCCGCTGGCGCTGGCCTGACCCGCCACCACCCAGTTGTTGGAGCCTTTGCCCTCTACATGACCCAGGCCGTCGGCCCACTGCTGCAAGCTGGCCACCGGCGAGGAGGCGGGATCTGTTTTTTCTGAATCAAATTTGCCGTTTTCGCTCGCCAGCATTGAATTGTTTGCTCCTGCCTCCGAGGCCTTGGCGGCTTGCGCTGGCGTGGCGTACACGCCCAGGCTGCGGTACAGCGCGGCCAGGTCGGTGGCGGAGGCGGGGGCTTCGCCCGCGTAGGGCGGGAACAGCTGCCACAGCGCGGCGGTGTCCACCGCCTGGGCACTGGAAAAGCGGGCAAATTCGGTGCCCCAGTTGCCGCCCAGGTCCAGCGCCATCATCAGCGCCCAGCCCACGCTGTCCTGCGGGGTCCAGAACTCGCCCTTGGCCGCCTGCGCCTGAGGCTTCAGACCCAGCAGCCTGAACTCGGGCGAATCGGCCTGCGCACCGCTGGCCATGTGGGCGTTGATGCCGTCGGCATAGGCTTGCAGCACCTCTTTGGCATCGGGCGGCAGCCCGGCCCACTGGGCCTGCGCGGCCTGGGCAATGCCCAGCGTGCGGATGAGCTTGTCCACCGGCAACGACACGGGGCCAAACACTTCGGACAGCGTGCCGTGCATCACCCGGCGGTTGAGGGCCAGCTGCCAGGGCCGCTCCTGCGCATGCACCATGCCCAGCGCACGGTAGGCATCCAGCGGCTGGGTGGCCAGGATGTGGGTCACATCGGCCTGGTCGCGGCGCACGCTCACCCCGGCAGACAGGCCCGCCAGCGTGGTCTGCCCGCTGAGCTTGGGCAGGCTGTGCATGGCGTACACCGACACCACCGCCCCGCCCACCAGCACCACGCCGCCCAGCACAGCGGCCAGCGCCACCGCCAGCCGCCGCAGCCGACCGGGGGGCTTGGGCTGTGGCTGTGCCGGTGGCTCCAGTGACGGACGGGCGGCAGGATGCACAGCCGGGTGCACGGCTGCGGGGTGGGTCGGGAAAGCAGGCCGCGCCGCCGGTGGGGTGGCGCAAGGCGTGGCAGAAGATGCGGCAGATGGCAGGTGGGCAGTGCTCATGGGGCAGTCGGCTCGGTGTGAAAGCGGGTGAGACATCGTAGCGGTGGCGGCCAACTGCGGACATGGCGTGTTCCCGAACTCCGCACAGTTCAATGCCTGTAAAAATCGGTGCGTCCTGCCGGTTCAGGCTTGCAACGGGCTTGCTCGTGCCGCTGGACAGCCTGGGTCGCCGTTCATGTGTCCAACACGTCATATTCACCATGCCCCACCGCCTGCTTCCCCGGCTCCGACAAGCCCTGCAACCCCTGGCCGACCCCGAGCGGGCCGCGCCGATGCGGGCCTACATGAAAAACCAGTTTGCGTTTCTGGGCGTGGCCGCGCCGGTGCGCCGGGCGGCGGTGGCGGCGCTGGTGCGCTCCCGGCTGGCGCATGCCGAACTGCTGGCTGTGGCCGAGGGCCTGTGGCAATGCCCTGAACGCGAGTACCGCTACACCGCCATCGACCTGCTGGCCCGCCATGTGCGCAGCCTGGGGCCAGCCGATGTGCCCTGGCTGCTGGCCCTGGCCCAGCGCGACCCCTGGTGGGACACGGTGGATGGCCTGGCCGGTGTGGTGGGCGATGTGCTGCTGGCTGCCGTGCTGGCCCGGCCCGGCGGTGCGAAAAGCGGCACACGCACCGACCGCGCCGCAGACGATGCACAGCAGCCGATGGACGCGGCCCTGCACCACCCCAGCCTGTGGGTGCGCCGCATCGCCATGCGGCACCAGCTGGGCTGGAAGCAGCACACCGATGTGCAGCGCCTGCTGGCCTATGCACTGGCCCTGGGGCACGAAGATGAGTTCTTCATCCGCAAGGCCATCGGCTGGGCGCTGCGCGACTTTGCCCGCACCCAGCCCGAGACGGTGCGCCAGTTTGTACAGGCCAATGCCACCCGGCTGTCAGCCCTGACCGTGCGGGAAGCCCGCAAACACCTCTGAATCAATCAAGCCGCTGCGCTTTATTTCATTGAAATGTTTGCTGCTTTTTTGCATCAGCCTACTTTGGCCTTCACGCATTTTTCGGTATGGGCGGTGCGGGCGTTGGCATCGGAGGTGAGCTGCTTGGCCTCGTGTTTGCACGTGCGCCGGGCCTGGGTCTCGCAGTCTTTCAGGAAAGATTCTCGATCCTTGGCGGGCATCTTCACCCCTGGCATCGTCGCATCCAGATCGGCCAGGGTTTGCTTGCAGGTCAAATCGGCACCCCACGCGGTGGTGGCTGACAGCACCACCACCAATGCGGTTGAACAAGACCCGGCCCAAAAACGGATGTGACGTGACATGGAAAGACCTCCCGTGGTTGAAAAACCGCAGGCTACCACCGATCCATGTCAGCCTCGAACAGCAGTCGGCCCCCCATCCGGGCCAGGCCCTCGGCAGCCAGACTCATGCCATGCTGGACACGCGCCGCTGAGCTTGCAGGCGGTTGGCCGCGCTGATCACGGCCTGCACCGAGGCCGCGACGATGTTCGCGCTGGTGCCCGCCCCAAACGCCACGCCCGGCTGCCTCGCCCAGGCGGCCTCGACGATCGCCATGGCCTGTGCCTGCGCACCGCTGCCCAGGGCGCGTTCCTCGTAATGGTCCACCCGCAAGGGCAGGCCCAGGGCATCGACGGTGGCCGCTATCGGGCCGTTGCCTTCGCCGTGCAGGCGGGTGCGCTGACCGCCCACCGTCACGTCCAGCGCGATGCCCCGGCCATCGGCCTGCACATGGTGGCCGTGGTAGACGATGGCCGCCGTGGATGCACCGTCACCAGCCCCCTCTTGTGCCGCTGCCCCCGGTGCCAGGTAGGTGGCCGTGAACAGGTGCCACAGCGCCTGGCCCGTCATTTCGGACTCGCTGGCATCGAGCTGGCGCTGCACCACGGCGCTGAACTCCACCTGCATGCGCCGGGGTATCACCACGCCATGCTCGCGCTCCAGCAAAAACGCCACGCCGCCTTTGCCCGACTGGCTGTTGACGCGGATGATGCTGTCGTAGGTGCGGCCCAGGTCTGCCGGATCGATGGGCAGGTAGGGCACCGCCCACACGGCATCCGCATCGCCCGATGCCGCGCGGGCGGCAAACCCCTTCTTGATGGCATCTTGATGCGAGCCCGAGAACGAGGTGAACACCAGGTCGCCCACATACGGGTGGCGGGGGTGGATGGGCAGGGCGGTGCAAGCCTCCACCACCCGCGCCACGGCGTTGATGTCCGAAAAGTCCAGCCCGGGGTGGATGCCCTGGGTGTAGAGGTTGAGCGCCACGGTCACGATGTCCAGGTTGCCGCTGCGCTCGCCGTTGCCGAACAGGCAGCCCTCCACCCGCTGCGCACCGGCCAGCATGGCCAGCTCGGCAGCGGCCACGCCGGTGCCCCGGTCGTTGTGCGGATGGACCGACAGCACCACGTGCTCGCGCGGGCTCAGGTGCCGGTGCATCCACTCGATCTGGTCGGCAAACACGTTGGGCGTGGCGTTTTCGACGGTGGTGGGCAGGTTGATGATCACCTCGCGCCCCGGCCCCGCGCCCCAGGCGGCCAGTGCGGTCTGGCAGGCCTGCAAGGACACGTCCAGCTCGGTCATGCTGAAGGTTTCGGGCGAGTACTGAAGCACCCACTGCGTCTCGGGGCGGGCATCGGTCAGGCGTTTGAGCCAACCCACGCTGGACGCAATCAGCCCCATCACCTGCGGCACGTCCATGCCAAACACCACGTCGCGCCACACCGGCGCGGTGGCGTTGTACAGGTGGACGATGGCGCGGGGTGCGCCGCGCAGGGCCTCGACGGTGCGCTCGATCAGCTCGGGGCGCGACTGCGTCATCACCATGATGGTCACGTCGGCGGGAATGAGGTCCTGCTCGATCAGGCGGCGCACAAAGTCGAAGTCGGTCTGCGATGCGGCGGGAAACCCCACCTCGATCTCCTTGAAGCCCACGCGCACCAGCTCCCTGAACAGCTGCATCTTGCGCTCGCCGCCCATGGGCTCGAACAGGGCCTGGTTGCCATCGCGCAGGTCGGTGGACAGCCACACGGGCGCACGGGTGAGGGTGTGGGATGGCCAGGTGCGGTCGGGCAAGGCCACGGGCACCCACGGTGAAGGAAACGCACGGTATTTGCGGGAAGGATCGGCAAGCATGGTGAAAACTCCACGAACTGGGCCGGTGGACACGCGCCACCGGCAGGCATTGATGAATCAGGAAATAACCAATGCGACCGCCCCTGCAGAGCCTCTCAGCCGCCAAGGGCAGAGAAGTCTGGTTCGTGGGCCGGGGTCAGGGGGAAGTCAGGCGCTTGCGTGGCTGCAAGGCAAAGTGACGGCAAACGCAGGCTGACCCCGGCCAAGCACTAGGCTTGGCTCCCGAGGTGACAGTAGCGTGTGGATGAATGGAGCCGTCATGGTTTTTTCATTATGTCATGCGGCGGCGGGCCAGGCGGGCGGTGCAGCCGCCCCCCTTACACTGCCCGCATGAACACCACCACCGCCCCCGCCTGCCCCGTTTGCGGCCTTGAAAACACCTACCCCGACGGCACCAACTGGATTTGCCCCGACTGCACCCACGAGTGGCCCATGGCCGCCGACGCTGACACGGAGGCCGAAGCCGACACCGTGGTGCGCGACAGCAACGGCACCCCGCTGGCCACCGGCGACGCGGTCATCCTGATCAAAGACCTGAAGGTCAAAGGCTCGTCCACCGTGCTGAAAAAAGGCACCAAGATCAAAAGCATCCGCCTGCCCGAAGGCGCGGGCGACCACGAAGTGGACTGCAAGACCGACCAGGGAGCCTTCATGCTGAAGGCGGAGTTTCTGAAAAAGGCCTGAATCAGGGTGCCTTGACCGCAAGCTGGAACAAGGTGCCCTTGCTCTGCACGCCGTCGCCTCGGGTCACGCCGTAGATGGTGCCGTCCTGGGCCTGGATCAGCTCCGCTGCCGGATGGGCACCATCGGCACCCCCGGCAAAGGCGTGGATGACACTCACCTTTCCCTCCGGTGTGATCTGGTAGAGCGTGCCGAAACCGTGGGCCCCGCCCAAGGGATTGGTGCCGTAGAAATGTCTGTTGCTGGCCAGCAGCAGTCTTTGGCGCGGGTGTTCGTTGGAATAGGCCCGCAAGGGATAGCCGTCCACGGCCTGATCGAAGGCGTGAAGCAAGGTGAAGGTGCCTGTCGGGGTGATGCGGAAGATGCCGCCTGCGGGGCGTGCCTCATTGGGAGAGGTCACGCCATAGAAGTTGCCGTCTGCGCCCTGGGTCAGAGATGACGGCGACCGACCATCGGGGCCGTTGGTGAAGGAATAGATCGATTTCAGACTGCCGTCATTCCCGAGACGAAACACCGTGCCCTGGTCGTTCACGCCCCCGTAGGCGGTGGTTCCGTAGAGGCCGTCCCAAGACTGGGTGATTCCCGCCAGCGGGTAGCGCCCGAGGGTCTGCTGTGTCGAGGCGAAGGCATGCAGGACAGAGGCCTCGCCGCGCGTGGAAACCTTGTACACGATGCCAGCGCCCGAGGGCCCGCCGTGGGGTGCGGTGCCGTAGAGGGAACCGTCCCAGCCGAGGGTCAGGCCGGAAGACACCCGCAACCGGCTCATGGACTGGGATTCAAACGACAGCAGCGTTTTGACTTCGCCAGCCTCGCTCAACTGGAACAAGACACCGGCTCCGTTCACACCTCCGGAGTTCGTGACACCGTAGAGCTTGCCGTCCTGCCCCTGAATGAGGGCCCCGGTCGGACTGTCGGCCGTGCCGTCGGCAGCGAAGCTGTGCAGCAGCTTGTATTCGCCCGACGGTTTCCACTGGTACACCGCACCACGATCGGCGCTGCCACCCGAGGCGGTGGTGCCAAACAGGCTGCCGTCCCAGGAGAGCCCCAGACCTTCGGGAGCGGTGCCGTCCCCTGCGCTGCCCCCGAACTGAAGCCGGTGGGAGAAGGCCATCTCGCCGCAGCTCACCTTCACGTCGGTGACGTTCTTGTCAACGATCAGGCCTTTGCCGTTGGCGACAGCGCAAAACTTGCCCTCAGGCGAAGACTTGATCTCAACGCCGAAAAAATCGTTTTTGACCCATTTCGAAGGGAACGCAAACGGGCCGTCGATCGCAATCGTCAGGCTGTCGTCGCGGTTAAGCAGGGTGATGGATTTGCCCGCCAATCCGCTGACGGTGCCGCTCACAATGAAGCCAGTCGGGGCCTGCGCAGATTCCCCGCCACCCCCGCCGCCGCCGCAGGCGGACAGCATCAAGGCGAGGGGCAAAGGCCATGCTCTGAACAATGTGGCAAGCATCTTGGATCTCCTGGTCGGAATACGGTGTGTGCAATGGAAACGGTGGGCAAATGGTAAGGGCACGGCGCTGGGGGCCAACAGGCATCGCTGACCGCATGAACGCCACCGCCCCTGATCCGCTAAACTGCCCGTCCCATGTCATCCGTTGCACACAGCCCCCTCTTTGTTGCCAGCCCTGCCCGCCTTGCCGATGCCTTCATCGGTGCGCACGGCGCGTTGGCCGCTGGCGGGGTGCCGTGCGCCGCCATGATGATGATTACCACCATGCCCATCTCGGTCACCTGATCGCGCGGGTGGCCGTTACAGCGGCCACTGGTGTGAATCTCTCCCCAAGAACACAACCCAGCCAGGCCGCTGGGTTTGTTTTTTGTCCCGGAGATTTTCATGTCACACCTTGCCGCTTCTTCCCCTTTCCATTTCCACGTTCCCCCGGCGGCGGCCGACCTGCCGCCTTCACAGCCATTGCCTCCGCTCAGAGTCGGCCTGCTGGGCCTGGGCACCGTCGGAGCGGGCACGCTGGCCGTGCTGCGGCGCAACCAGGCGCTGATTGAGCGGCGCACCGGCAGGCGCATCGTCATCACGCACGTGGCGGCGCGCAACCTGGCGCGGGCAGCGGCGCTGGCGGGGCCGGACGTGGCGGTTCTGGCCAGTGCGCACGATGTGGCCACCCACCCCGATGTGGACGTGGTGGTGGAGGCCGTGGGCGGCACCACCGCCGCGCTGGACTGGGTGCTGGCCGCGCTGGCCAGCGGCAAGCACGTGGTCACGGCCAACAAGGCGCTGCTGGCCGAGCGCGGGCAGCAGGTGTTTGCCGCCGCGCAGGCGCACGGCAGGGTGGTGGCGTTCGAGGGGGCGGTGGCCGTCAGCATCCCCATCATCAAGGCGCTGCGCGAGGGGCTGGGGGCCAACCGCATCGAATGGCTGGCGGGCATCATCAACGGCACCAGCAACTTCATCCTCAGCGCCATGCACGGCAAGGGGCTGTCGTTCGACGCGGCGCTGGCCCAGGCACAGCAGCTGGGCTATGCCGAGGCCGACCCGGCGTTCGACGTGGACGGCGTGGATGCCGCGCACAAGCTGACGCTGCTGGCCGCCGTGGCGTTCGGCATGCCGCTGCGGTTTGACGCGGTGCAGGTGCAGGGCATCCGCGCCTTGCAGGCGGCCGACATGGCCTGCGCCCAGGCGCTGGGCTACCGCATCAAGCTGCTGGGCGTGGCCCGGCGCATCCACACGCCGCAGGGCGAGGCGGTGACCCTGAGCGTGCAGCCCACGCTGATACCGGCCACGCACATGCTGGCCAATGTGGATGGTGCGCTGAACGGCATCGTGGTGCAGGGCGATGCCTGCGGCCCCACCTTGCACGGCGGCGCGGGCGCAGGCGGCGAGCAGACCGGCTCCGCCGTGGTGGCCGACCTGATGGACATTGCCCGGCTGGATGCCCACGCGCATGCCCGCCAGGCGGACACCCGCCCCCACCCCGCCGCCGTGGTGCCGCTGCTGGGCATGCACCCCTGGGCGGTGGAAGACCTGCCGGTGCTGCCCGCCGACCAGGTGGTCAGCCCCCACTACCTGCGGGTGCCGGTGCATGGCAACCACCATGCGGCCCTGTCCGAAGTGGCCCGTTGCCTGGCGGCGCAAGGGGTGCCCCTGCTGTCCATTTTCAAGGGGCCATCGTCGCTGGCAGCGCCGTGCCTGGTGGCCCTGACGCAGCCCACCCCCGCGCACACCGTGCAGGCCAGCCTGGCCGCCATCCAGGCCCTGCCGATGGTGAGCGGTGCGGTCGTGAGCCTGCGCGTGGAAACGCTGGATGCACAGGCCTGATGCGCCAGAGGCAACCGCATCCCACCTTGACAGATTGACTCACGCCAGCCAGTCTGACTTCTGGGCCTGCCAGTTGGCCACCCAGGCCGGAAACAGGCTGGCGGGCATGGGGCGGGCGATGCCGTAGCCCTGGGCCAGCTCGCAGCCCATTGCCAGCAGGCGCTTGCCGTGGGCCTGGGTTTCCACACCCTCGGCAATCACCTCGCGCCGGAAGGCAGCGGCCAGGCCCATGATGCCCTGCACAATGGCCAGGTCATCGGGGTCGTCCAGCATGTCGCGCACAAAGCTCTGGTCGATTTTGAGCTGGTCGGCGGGCAGGCGGCGCAGGTAAGTGAGCGACGAGTAGCCGGTGCCAAAGTCGTCCAGCGCAAACCGCACACCCATCTCGCGGCAGGCCCGCATGATGTCGGCGGTGGCCGTCAGGTCTTGCAGGGCGCTGGTCTCCAGCACCTCCAGCTCAATCAGCGACGCAGGCAGATGCGGATAGCGGGCCTGCAAAGCCGACAGGTGCTGCACAAAGCCCGGCCCCTGCAACGAGGAGGCGCTGATGTTCACCCCCACCGGCAGCACCAGCTCCTGCTGCTGCCAGCGCGACAGTTGCTCGAACACCTGGGCCAGCACCCATTCGTCCAGCTCGGTGGACAGGGCCTGCCCCTCCAGCACCGGCAAAAAGTGGCCGGGGGCCAGCAGCCCTTTGTCGGGGTGCTGCCACCGGATCAGCGCCTCGGCCCCCACCAGCTGGCCGGTGTGCATGTTCACCTTGGGCTGGTAGAACAGCACCATTTCATGGCCACGCAAGGCCTGGTGTATGCGGTCGATCTGCTCGCTGCGGCTCTTGATGGCGTTGTCGGTGGCCACGTCGAACAGGTGATAACGGTTTTTGCCCGACTGCTTGGCCTGGTACATGGCCTGGTCGGCATGGCGCATGAGCTGCTCGGCATCGGCACCGTCTTGCGGGTACAGGGTCACACCCAGGCTGGCCGATATTTGCAGGCACGCATCGCCCACCTGCACAGGCTCGGACGCGGCCTCCAGCAGCCGGGTCAGCACGGGTTCACAGGGGTTGTTGGGGCCGGTCAGCGCGGCCAGCACGGCCACAAACTCGTCGCCGCCCATGCGCGCCAGGGTGTCGCCCTCGCGCAGCACTTTTTTCAGGCGCTGGGCCAGGGTAACCAGCAGCTGGTCGCCCACCGCGTGGCCGTGCTGGTCGTTGATGGCCTTGAAGCCGTCCAGATCGAGAAACACCACCGCCATCGGCAGGCCCGAGCGTTGGCTCTGCACCATCGCCTGGCGCAGCCGATCCGACAGCAGCACCCGGTTGGGCAACTGGGTGAGCGCGTCAAAGTGGGCAATGTGCTCCAGGGCGGCCTGGTGTTCTTTCTGGGCCGTGATGTCGTTGAACAGGCCCAGGTAATGCAGCGGAGTGCCGTTCTCGTCTTCCACCACGCTGATGGTGAGCAACTCGGCGTACAGGCTGCCGTCTTTGCGGCAGTTCCACAGCTCGCCGTACCAGTGGCCCTTGGTGCGCAAAGCGTGCCAGATGTCGGCGTAAAACGACGGCTCGTGCCGCCCCGACTTGAGCAGGCGCGGGTTCTGGCCCACCACCTCTTGCGAGGTGTAGCCGGTGATGCGGGTGAACGTGTCGTTGACCATCACGATGTGGCCCTGCGCATCGGTGATGAGAATGCCTTCGCGGGCATGCGTGAACACGCTGGCCGCCAGCCTGAGCTGGGCCTCGTCGCGCTTGCGCTGGCTGATTTCGCGGGCCACCAGCACAAAGCCGGAGGGTTGGCCGCTGCCGTCCTGATCCGCCGCCTTGGCCGCCACCGACAGCTCGAAATAGCGCCGAGCGTCCGGATAGTCGATGTGGTATTCATGGCCCATCGAGGTGCCGTGGGTGCTGGCGTGCTGCATGGCCTGGCGGGCCATGGCGATCACATCGGGCGGCATCACCTCGTCAATGTGCTTGCCCAGGAACAGCTCGGGAGGCAGCAGCAAGTCGCCGGGGCGCGAGGTGTGAACGCTCAGAAAGCGGCCATCGGCATCGGTTTCAAACAGCAGATCGGGCACGGCATTGAGCGTGGCCTGCAGGTGGTTGCGTGTGGCCCGCAGCTCGCGCTGGAGGTGGCGTGACTTGCGGCGGCTGAACCACAGGTGGCCAATCAGCGCCATCTGCACACAGGCCAGCGCACCCAGGCCCCAGAGCTGGGTGATGCGCGACTGCTCGATGTGCTGGGTCTGCTCCTCCACCCGCGCCTGGAGCTGTTGCTGAAAGTGCGACAGCGCCTGCCCATCGTCCAGCACGCCCGGTGTGATGTCGGTGACGACAGACAGCAGCAGCGTGCGCTGGCCAAACTTCAGCGGGCTGGAATGCACCTTGACCGTGCGCACCTCGCCATTGGCCAGCCGGTGCCGAAAAATAAAGTAGTTGCGCCTTTGCTCGGCGGCCAACGTCCGCTCCTGGGCCACCTGTTCAGGGCTGAGGGTGTTGATGGACTGGATGGTGCGCGTGCGCAGCTCGGCCTGGGTGTGGCCGTAAAACTCGGCGGCTTCGGGGTTGGCATCGACAATGCGCCCGCTGCCCGGATCAATCAGCAACATGGGCACGGCGCTGGAGCGGAACACCGCCGCAAACGCGGGCGCATCGGGGGCAGAGGCCACCGCACCCACCTCGGGCGGGGCCACAGGTGCCGCCGGTGCAGCCGCAACCATGCCGGGCGCAAGCTGCCAGGCCACCAGCAGACACAGCCACATCAGGCAACGGCGGGGCAAACCTCTGCAAAAAACAGGAGACAGGATACTGGAATGAAACACGGTGGCGGGGGCTGACTGGGGCCAGTTGTGAAATCGATGGTGGCGCATATTACCCACCCCCACTGGCCAGGCAGCAAGGGGGCGAACCCGAAGGGCGGGCTGCACTTCACCTGCCATCCACCGCCGAATAGGCCCGTGGTGCCAGCGTGCGGGCCGCGTAGTCGATGCCACTGAACGCCGCGTAGTCGGCCAGCGAGCGCACCCTTCCCAGGCTGAACACGCCCAGATCGTCACCGCGCAGCAGCGCCGCCAGCCGCGCCCGCGAACGCTGCTCCAGCGTCCACCAGTTCTGGCTGCGCTGTTGGTCGGTTTGGGCATCCCAGTGCAGTGCGCGTGCTGGTACGCCGGAGTCGGGCGTGTTGTACAGGTGGTAGATGGGCAGGCCGGGCGTGTGGAAGATGTCCCAGCCGTGGGTGTACAGCCGCACCGCCAGCGCCTGCTCTTCGCCGTGAAAGTAAAAGTGCGGGTCGTAGGGCAGGGCCTGAACCAGGCGGCCTGGCGCAAACAGGCAACCGGCGGCGAGGTGAAAGCCCGGCACGGCTGCATCGCTGGCATGCGGATGGGCCTCGAAGGGCAGCACCGGATGGTCGGCCTCAAAAGTGGCACCGGGTTTGAGCACATGCACCAGCGCCTGGGTGGTGGTGGGTTTGTGTACCACCGCGCCGTCTTGCAGCACGAAAGGGTGCGGGTAAGCCGAAATCACCAAACCGGGCCGACCCGCCGCCAGGGACGATGCCTGGGCAATGAGCCGCTCGTCCCAGCCCGCATCAAAGTCGGTGTGCGAGTCGATCTGGAAAAACCAGTCCTCGCCGTCGTAGAACGACATGGCCAGTGCGCGCGCCCAGCATGGGCCCCGCGCGTACAGCGGGTTCATGCGCACCTGGCTCAGCCGGGCCGGTGCGGCGAAGTCGGCGGTCAAGGCGGGGATGGAGGCGGGGCTCTGGTCCACCACCCCGAAGTGCAGGGCCTGCGGCCAGTGCGCCGTGTCCAGCGCACGCCTGACGGTGAAGTGGAGCAGCGGGTCGCAGTACGAGGCAATGCTGATGAAGATGGTCATGGTCGGGCCGGTGGTGGCGGGGTTGGCCTGACCGCCATCTTATGGCCTGGGCTGCGGGCTGCCACCGGCCCAGAACTTGCCGCAGCTTGAATTTTGATTCCATAGCAAACAATCATTGATAATCATGCTGTAACCGCCTTTTTGTTCTTGCACACCCACACGCCATGCCCGCACACGTTCCCCGCTCCCCCGCCCCCACCACCGACGACACCACCCGCATCGACGACCTGCGCATCAGCGCCGTGCGCCCGCTCATCACGCCCGCGCTGCTCGAAGAATGGCTGCCCGTGCCCACAGCCGCGCGGGCACTGGTGGAAAGCAGCCGCGCCGCCATTTCAGCCGTGCTGCACGGCAAGGACGACCGGCTGGTGGTGGTGGTGGGGCCATGCAGCATCCACGACCACGAACAGGCCCTGACCTACGCCCGCCTGCTGAAAGCCGAGGCCGACCGCCACGCGGGCGAGCTGCTGGTGGTCATGCGCACCTATTTCGAAAAACCCCGCACCACCGTGGGCTGGAAGGGTTACATCAACGACCCCCACCTGGACGGCAGCTTTGCCATCAACGAAGGGCTGGAGCTGGCCCGCCAGCTCATGCTCGACGTGCTGGCCGTGGGCCTGCCCGTGGGCACCGAATTCCTCGATCTGCTGTCACCGCAGTTCATTGCCGACCTGGTGAGCTGGGGTGCCATCGGTGCCCGCACCACCGAAAGCCAGAGCCACCGCCAGCTGGCCAGCGGCCTGAGCTGCCCCGTGGGCTTCAAGAACGGCACCGACGGCGGCGTGAAAGTGGCCAGCGATGCCATACTGGCCGCGCAGGCCGGGCACGCCTTTTTGGGCCTGAACAAGATGGGCACCGCCGCCATCTTTGAAACCCGTGGCAACCCCGACTGCCACGTGATTTTGCGCGGCGGCAAGGCCACCAACTACTCGGCAGCCGACGTGCAGGCCGCCTGCCAGCTGCTGCAAGCCAACGGCCTGCGCGAGCAGGTGATGATTGACGTGAGCCACGCCAACAGCAGCAAGCAG
>CALMMY010000268.1 GCA_937868695.1 uncultured Comamonadaceae bacterium | reverse complement strand
GGCTTCCAGCTCGGCCTTCCTGGCATCGTCGCGGGCCTTCTGCTGGGCCATGCGCACGGCCTGGGGCAGGTCGATGAAGCGGGTGGGCACACCGTGGGTGGTGCCGTGGCGCAGCGCCTGCCACTCGGGCGAGAACACGGTGAAGGGGTAGAAGGCCGCCAGGTCGGGGTGGTCGGTGCTGTGGACCAGCAGCGCCACCGGCGGCACCAGGCCCGCGTGGGTCACAAAGCCCAGCAGCGCATCGGCATCGGGCGGGCCTTCGATCAGGATGCAGTCGGGCTGCCAGTGCGCCAGCGCCCGTTGCAGGCTGCGCGCACAGCCAGGGCCGTGGTGGCGGATGCCGAAGTAGCGGGTCTCGGCGGATGCGGTGGCCGGTGTGTCCGGTGTGGCTGGCGCTGGCACCGTGGTGGTGTCGTGTTCGGGGAGGGTCATGCCATCCTCGGGGTGGTCAGAGTTGCTCGCGGCAGGCGCGGTACAGCTCTTTCCAGTCGCTGCGTTCTTTCACCACGGTTTCCAGGTATTCCTTCCACACCACCTGGTCCTGCACCGGATCTTTGATGATGGCCCCCATCAGGCCCGAGGCGATGTCGTGCGCATGCAGCACGCCGTCGCCGAAATGCCCGGCCAGCGCCATGCCGCTGTTGATGACGGAAATGGCTTCGGCGGTGGACAGTGTGGAGCTGGGCGACTTGATGCGGGTCTTTCCGTCTTCGGTCTGGCCGTTGCGCAGCTCGCGGAAGATCTGCACCACGCGCCTGATTTCCTTCAGCGCGGGCGGCTCGGCGGGCAGTTGCAGGGCGCGGCCCAGGTCGCTCACGCGGCGCGAGACGATGCTGACTTCTTCATCTTCGGTGGCGGGCACGGGCAGCACCACGGTGTTGAAGCGGCGTTTCAGGGCGCTGGACAGCTCGTTCACGCCCTTGTCGCGGTTGTTGGCGGTGGCAATGACCGAGAAGCCGCGCGTGGCCTGCACCTCGCTGCCCAGCTCGGGGATGGGCAGGGTTTTTTCCGACAGCACGGTGATGAGGGTGTCCTGCACATCGGCGGGAATGCGGGTCAGCTCTTCGACGCGGGCAATCTTGCCCAGGCGCATGGCATTGACCAGCGGGCTGGGCACCAGGGCCTTGTCGGACGGGCCGTGGGCCAGCAGCTGGGCGTAGTTCCAGCCGTAGCGCAGCTGCTCCTCGCTGGTGCCCGCCGTGCCCTGGATGAGCAGCGTGGAGTCGCCCGACACCGCCGCCGCCAGGTGCTCGGACACCCAGGATTTGGCCGTGCCCGGCACGCCGTACAGCAGCAGGGCGCGGTCGGTGGCCAGGGTGGAGACGGCAATCTCCATCAGCCGCTGGCTGCCGATGTACTTGGGCACGATCTCGAAGCCGTTGCTCAGCCGCCCGCCCATCAGGTAGGTGACGACGGCCCAGGGCGAGAGCTTCCAGTTGGCGGGGCGCTGGCGCTGGTCCACCTGTTGCAGGGCGGCCAGTTCTTCGGCAAATTGGTGCTCGGCATGCTGGCGCAGGACGGTGGTGGCGGCTGGGGTTGTTGTGCTGCTGGCGGTCATGGTGGGGTTCCTTCAGGAAGCGGATGCTGTGGGGTGTGTACCGGGTGCGGTGGTGCCGCTGCTGTGGCTGGCGGCGCTGGTATCAGTGGGGTGGGGTTGTGCCAGCAGGCGGTGCAGCGCCTGGCGCACAGCCACGATGGCGTGGATGGTGTGCAGCCGCTCGCTCAGGCTGGTGCTGGTGTCGTCGTGGCGGGGCAGGGTGGCCAGCGCATCGAGTGCTCCAGGCGGCAGGGCGCAGGCCAGGTCGGCGATGTGCTGGCGCAGGCCGTGGTCCTGCTGCATGTCTTTCACCAGATTGCCATTGGCACAGTGCCGGTGGAGGACGCTGGCCATGCGGGATGCGACCGCATCGCCCCAGGTGGCGTGCGCAGCCAGGCCGCTGGTGCGCAGCAGCTCGGCCAGTGCGGTGAAGGTGGTGCGCGAGTCGGTGCCGGTGCCCACGCTGGTATCCCACTGGTTCAGCAGGTGCTGCTCGCGTTGCTCGGTGCTCAGCCTGGCTTGCAGGGCCGTGGCATCGCCCCAGCGGGCGATGCGCGGGTGGGCCAGCAGGGCCAGGTGCCAGTCGGGGGTGTGCTGCGTCAGTGCGGCGTGCGCCCAGCCGCGCACCAGGGCTTCGGCCCAGTCACTTTTGCGGGTGGTGGCCAGCAGTTCGGCGGGCGACAGCCCGGTGTGCTGCGTCCACCAGCCCAGCGGGCTGCGGCGCACCATCTGGAACAGCAGCCAGGCCCGCTGGCCCAGCGACTCGTGCCGGGGCCGCTCGCCATCGGGCCAGTCGGCCTTGAACGGATCGTCGGGCGCGGTCTGGGTGGTGGCGGCAGCTTTGGGCTGGGGCGTGCTGCCCGGTGCCGCTGCTGCGGTGCCGCTGGCGGTGGCTTCGGCTGGCGGCTCAGGTGGCTCGGGCGGCGCGTCAATGTGCAGCGTCACCGGCGCTGCCTGCCCGGCCCCCAGGGCGGCGGCGGCTTTTTTCAGCAGCGATGCAAAGCCGGAGGCTGCGGGCGCGGTGTTCGTCACCACCACCAGCGGGCGCAGCCGCTCGACCATGCGCTGGCTGTAGGCGCTGTCAGGCAGGGCGGCCAGCAGGTCGGCTGCGGTGCGGCGCACGTCTTGGGCGCGGTCTTTTTGCAGTTGCTGGGTCAGGAAGGCTTCGTCGCCGGGGTTCAGGCCCTCGGCCAGCGTGGTGATGAGGCTGTGGCGGTCGCGGGCGGGCAGCTGGCCCCACACCGACTGCAAGCGTGCCAGGGCCGCATCGGGCGCAGTGCGGCGCTCGGCCAGCAGCACGGCGCGGCGCTGCTCGATGCTGCCCAGCTGCCACTGGGTGTCGGCATCGGCCTGCTCCTGCACGCCACGGCCCCACACCCAGTCATCGTTGAAGCTGGCCAGCCAGCGGCCCCGCTCGCCCAGCACGGGCTGGATGAACTCGCGCATGGCCACGCTCTGGCGGCCCAGTTGCAGCAGGCCGGGCAGGGCCTCTGCGCTGGCGTGCAGCTGCTGGCTGTCCATGCCGCGCAGCACTTCGGCCTGCAAGCGGGGCAGTTCCATCGCCAGGGCCTGGCTCCACAGCCGCACCCAGTCGGTGCTGGCCGGGCGGCGGCTTTCGGGTGTGGGCTGGCTGGGTGCCGGGGTGGATTCGGTCTGCGCAGGGGCCACCCAGCCCGCCCGCCTGCACCAGGCCAGCGAGCCTGCCAGGCGCAGCAGCTGGGCGGAGGCATCGGGAGGGGGCTGCCCCCCTGTCTGGGCGGAGGCGGTTTCCGGGCTGCCTGCCCCATGCACCTGGCGCAGAAAGCGGGCCACGGCATCGGGCGAATCTGCCTGTGGCAGCAGGCCCCACGGGCGGCTGGTGCCCACCAGAGCGGCTTGCAGCAGCATGGGCCAGTCGCTGGTTGGGCTGGCGGTTGCATTGCCTGCCGGGGCCACCAGCCCAGCGGCGGCCTCGGCCCAGGTGGTGGCCGTCCACTGGCCGCCCTGTGCGTACCAGGCCGTCAGCGGGTGCAGCGTGCTGCCATCCCATTCGCCGAACACGGTTATGGCGGCGGCTCCCGTTTGGGCCATCCAGGGCCAGGCATCGGCCTGGGTCACGGCCAGCGGCACC
>CALMMY010000267.1 GCA_937868695.1 uncultured Comamonadaceae bacterium | reverse complement strand
ACGTCGGCGCGCAGCATGTTCTCGCCGAAGAACTGGTGGAACATCTGGCCCACCGGGCTTTTCAGGAACGCCACGCCACCGGAGTGTCCAGGGCAGTGCCAGCTGTAGGAGCCGTCTTCGGCATAGTCGAGCAGCGCCTTGAAAAACGGTGGCTGGATGCCTTCGAGGTAGCTTTTGGCCTCGCGGATGATGTGGCGGGCCACAAACTCGGGCGTGTCCTCGAACATGTGGATGAAGCCGTGCAGCTCGCGCAGGATGTCGTTGGGCAGGTGGCGGCTGGTTTTGGTTTCGCCGTACACATAAATGGGCACGTCGGCATTCTTCCAGCGCACTTCTTCAATGAAGCCGCGCAGGTTCAGCACCACAGGGTCCACATCGGGGCCGGGTGTGAACTCTTCGTCGTCGATGGACAAAATGAAGGCACTGGCGCGGGACTGCTGCTGGGCAAACTGGGACAAGTCGCCATACGTGGTCACGCCCAGCACCTCGAACCCTTCCGATTCAATGGCTTGGGCCAAGGCACGAATACCCAGACCCGAGGTGTTTTCAGAGCGGTAGTCTTCGTCAATGATGACGATGGGGAAACGGAATTTCATGGCGCAGCCCAAGGCAAAGAACAAAAAACGAAGCGCGAAGTGTACGGAATTAATGTGGCAGATTTCAGTCGGAAACACCTTGTCTTGCCAACAAGTCGCCCACAATCGCCTGTGAACGTTCAAAGGAGTTCTCTCTCATGTCTGACTCAACGGTTTGGTGGATTCTGGCGGGGTTGCTTGTTTCTGCCGAGCTTCTGACCGGCACCTTCCACCTGCTGATGCTGGCCATTGGGCTGGCGGCTGGCGCAGTGGCGGCGCACGCCAATTTATCCCTGACCATGCAGCTGGTTTGTGCAGCGGCAGTGGGGGGAGGTGCGGTCGTGCTGTTGCAAACCCTGCGGCCTCAGCCAGAAAAAAGTCAACCCGCACAATCGAATGCCGATGTCAACCTGGACATCGGGCAGACACTGCACGTGGCGCAGTGGCTGGCCGACCACACCGCCCAGGCCAGCTACAGGGGAGCGGTCTGGACGGTTGAACTGATTGGCAACCCAGCCCAAGAGCCCCCGATACCGGGTTCATATCGAATCAGGGAAATCGTGGGCAACCGCTTGCGTGTTGTCCCGGCCTGAAGCACACACTGTTTTACCCACCCCACCGGAGTCCACCATGGAAGTCGCCATTTTTCTGGCCGTCATTTCGTTCATCTTCATCGTCAAGTCTGTGAAGATCGTCCCGCAGCAAAACGCCTGGGTACGGGAACGGCTGGGCAAGTACGCCGGCACCCTGACACCGGGGCTGAACTTTCTGGTTCCCTTCATCGACCAGGTGGCCTACAAGCATTCGCTGAAAGAAATCGCCCTGGATGTTCCCAGCCAAGTGTGCATCACCCGCGACAACACGCAGCTCCAAGTTGATGGCATTCTGTACTTCCAGGTGACCGATCCGATGCGGGCCAGTTACGGATCTTCCAACTATGTGCATGCCATCACCCAGTTGGCCCAGACCACGCTGCGCTCGGTCATCGGCAAACTTGAACTGGATCGCACCTTCGAGGAGCGCGCCATCCTCAATGCCCAAGTGGTGTCTGCGATTGACGAAGCCGCTTTGAACTGGGGCGTGAAAGTGCTGCGGTATGAAATCAAAGACCTCACCCCACCCAAAGAAATTTTGCTGGCCATGCAACAACAGATCACAGCCGAGCGTGAAAAGCGTGCGCTGATTGCGGCATCCGAAGGGCGCAAACAAGAGCAAATCAACATTGCCACCGGAGAACGCGAAGCCTACATTGCCCGCTCCGAGGGCGAAAAGCAGGCCGCCATCAACAATGCCGAAGGCGAGGCCGCCGCCATCCTGTCTGTGGCTGAAGCCTCCGCCCAAGCCATTGAGCGCATCGCCCAGGCCATTCGCCAGCCGGGGGGAGAGCAGGCAGTGCAACTCAAAATTGCGGAGAAAGCTGTGGAGGCCTACAGCAAGGTGGCCGCCGATGCGACCACCACACTGATCGTGCCGGGCAACATGACAGAGGTATCCAGCCTCATTACCTCGGCCATGAAAATGGTGCAAACGGGCAAATCGTGATCCTGCCCTTCGCATCGGGTGGTATATAATTCAAGGCTTCGCGGAGAGGTGGATGAGCGGTTTAAGTCGCACGCCTGGAAAGCGTGTGTGGGCTAATCCCCACCGCGGGTTCGAATCCCGCCCTCTCCGCCACGAACCCAATCAAAAAGCGCCTTCCAAGGCGCTTTTTTGTTTTTTCTATCATCCCTTCTACCATGAAGCAACGCAGTTGACTGGCATCGGAAGCGATCATGTTGGCCTTGCCAGACAACAAAAAAGCCACCCGAAGGTGGCTTTTTGTATTGAGCGTCTGAAAAATCAGCGGATCACAGCCAGGGTGGTGCGAGCGCCGCCCTTGTAGGTCATCAGGGTCAGGGCACCGTTCTTGATGTCGCCCTTTTCGTCGAAGGACACGGTACCGGTCACGCCCTTGTAGCCATTGGTGGCAGCCAGAGCAGGCAGGTAAACCTTGGGATCGGCGGAGTTGGCGGTGACCATCGCAGCAGCCATCACCTTCACAGCGTCATAGACGTAGGGGGCGTACACCTGCACTTCGGTACCGAACTTGGCCTTGAAGTCGGCACGGAATTTTTCCATCACAGGGAGCTGGTCGCCTTCGACACCACCGGCTTCAGCGCAGAACACTTGTTCGTCGCCCATGCCGTCGCCAGCCAGCTTGGGCAGCTCGCTGGAGCAAATGCCGTCGCCGCCCATGAACTTGGCCTTGATGCCCAGTTGCTTCATCTGCTTGAGCATGGGGCCAGCCACAGCGTCCATACCGCCGAAGAACACCACATCAGGCTTCTTGCCCTTCAGGGTGGTCAGGATGGCGTTGAAGTCGGTGGCTTTGTCGTTGGTGAATTCGCGACCAACGATCTTGCCGCCAGCAGCGGCCACGGCTTTTTCGAACTCGTCGGCCACGCCTTGGCCGTAAGCGGTGCGGTCGTCGATGACGGCCACGTTCTTGGCTTTGAGGGTTTCAACAGCGTACTTGCCCAGGGTGCTGCCCAGATGCACGTCGTCAGCCACCATACGGAAGGTGGTCTTGAAACCTTGGCGGGTGTACTTGGGGTTGGTGGCGGATGGGGAGATCTGTGGCAGACCGGCTTCGCTGTACAGGGCGGAGGCTGGGATGGTGGTGCCGGAGTTCAGGTGGCCGATCACGCCATTGACCTTGGCATCAACCAGCTTCTGGGCGGCTGCGGTGCCTTGCTTTGGATCGCCAGCATCGTCTTCAGCCAGCAGTTCGAATTTGGCGGGCTTGCCACCGATCATCACGCCAGCGGCATTCAACTCTTCGATGGCCATCTTGGCACCGTTTTCGTTGTCTTTGCCCAAGTGGGCAATGGCACCGCTGGTGGGGCCAACGTGACCGATTTTCACAACCAAGTTTTCAGGAGCGGCTGGGGCAGCGGCGGGCGCGGGAGCAGGCGCTGGCGCTTCTTCTTTTTTGCCACAAGCGGCCAGAATGACAGCCGCAGAAATGACGGCCAGTTTCATTTTCATTTGCATATGAGTCCTTGAGAGAAAAAGTGAAGCGGTTGAATTTAGCGGAGCACAAAAATCTCCACATCGCACACGATAACCTAAAAAATGAGCATGCAACGCAGGGTGTCTCACAACAGCCACTGCGTTCAAGGGTAACTACCGAACACCATTAGCGCATTCGATGGCACGTAAGCCATTCAGATGCACCACACCCAGCCGCAGCACACCCACTACTTCTGGCGCGAATCGAGCATTTGCATCACCACCGATTCAATCAGTGGAGTCAGCTCCTGTTTCATCTGCGCCAGGAGTTGAGCCTGGATCAGGGGCAAAGACTGGGCCACGGCACGGGCCACGCCCTCATTGAGGGCGATGTCGAGTTGGCTGTACACCTGCCGGACGATGGCTTCGCGCTGAAGACTCTGCGGCGGCGGCACCTCAGGAGGCAACTCCGACACGGCTACCCGGCTCGGTCCCGTCGCCGTCAAGCCAGAGGCCAAGGATTGTTTCCCAAGGGTTGCAGCCTGCAAGTCTTCAGGGGTGACCACATCCGTGAGTGTCGGCACGAACCGGGGGGGAGAGCTTGAAGTCATGCGCTTACCTTGCCCACATCAAAATAGTCGGGCGTGTGCCCGTTGGCAACATGGGCCTTCCACCGCTGGCGGGCCAGATAACGATCTTGCTCCAGCGTGGAGACCACTTCAATCAGGCGGTTGAACCGCTCATAACCCACAGGTGTTTCGGACGTGAGGTTGACCAGCACGTCAGGTGGCTCGTCACCGCTCAGGTGGGTACACAGCCACACGGGTGAACGTGCCCGCACATGTTCCGGAGAGTCGGCACGGGCATGCGGCAAAAAAGACAGGGGCTGAAACAACCAAAGCAGCTGATCCAGGCGGTTCAGCTCTGCTGGCGGCGCGCACACCACCAGCCTGGCACGCCTGCCCACGGCTTTGTTGAGCAAGCGGCAGGTGTAGCCCAGCGGATCAACCGCATTGAAGTGAAAGGCCACCTGTACGCCAGACATGGTCAGGCGGCCTTGCTGCTGGCGGGCTTGCGCTTTGGCTCGGCGCGCTTGGCGGCAGTCGCCACTTCGGGCGCAGACGCAGAAGCAGACTGGATGGCCGCCTGGTTCAGCAAAAAGTCAACCAGCAAGCCCACAGGGCGGCCCGTTGCGCCCTTGGCTGCACCACTCTTCCATGCGGTGCCCGCAATGTCCAGGTGTGCCCAGCGCATATCGGCGGTGAATTTTTGCAGGAACTTGGCCGCTGCAATCGCCCCCCCCATGCGTCCGGCCACATTGCCCATGTCGGCAAAGTTGGATTTGAGGCCTTCTCCATACTCGTCATCCAGCGGCAGCCGCCAGCAAGGGTCCAGCGCCGTGTCACCTGCCTGGGCCAACTGGGCAGCCAGCTCATCATCGGCACTGAACAAGCCCGACCGCACGCCACCCAGCGCCACCACACAGGCTCCGGTCAGCGTTGCAACGTCAACCACACTGGCGGGGTTGAAGCGGGCAGCGTAGGTGAGTGCATCACACAGAATGAGGCGGCCTTCGGCATCGGTATTGAGAATTTCAATGGTTTGCCCGCTCATGCTGGTGACCACATCACCCGGCTTGATGGCGCGGCCATCGGGCATGTTTTCGCACGAGGGGATGATGCCCACCACATTGATGGCGGGTTGCAGCTCGGCAATGGCCCGCAGTGTGCCCAGCACACTGGCCGCGCCGCCCATGTCGTACTTCATTTCATCCATCTCGGGTGCGGGCTTGATGGAGATACCGCCGGTATCGAACGTGATGCCCTTGCCCACCAGCACCACCGGAGCCTGCGACTTGGGCGCACCGTGGTAGTGGATGACGATGAACCGCAATGGCTCGTGCGAACCTTGTGCCACAGCCATGAAGGCCCCCATGCCCAGCTTGGCCACTTCTTTGGGGCCCAGCACCTCCACCTTGATGTGGCTGCTGTGCTTTTCCAGTTTTTCAGCCGCATGGGCCAACAGTGTGGGGGTGGCGTGGTTGCCGGGTCGGTTGGCCCACTCCTTGGCCAGCTCGATGCCCTTGACCAGCGCACAGGCCTGCTTCAGCTGCGCCTGGGCGGATGTGCTGTCGCTGGCAGCCAGGGTGAAAGTTTCCAACTTTCTGGGTTTGGGCTTGGAGACGGTGGTGGTGTAAGCATAGGTAGCTTCAGCCGCCGCCAGTGCCGCCGCACGCAAAGCACCTTCTTGCACAGGCACCAGTCCGGCAAACAGAACCACATGCGCCACGCCGGGCAAACGCAATGCCCCCACAGCCGCCAGCACAGCCTTGCGCATGTCGGCGGCGCTTCCTTTGCCCACGCGCACCAGCACCAGACGGGTGGCCGCGCAATGCGGGTTGCGGTGGGACACCAGCAGCTTGCCCGTACCCGACTCCAGCTCCCCGCCAGCCAGCACCTGCCCCACCCATTTCCAGAGGGCATCACCCCCCTTGACCAGCTTGGCCTCATCCAGACCATCCGGCACAGCCAGAATCAAGGCATCGGCCTGGACTGTGGCGATTTCGCGCTGGGAAAAGGGTTTCAGTTCAAAGTTCATAATCGTGTTTTCCTATATCTGCAAGATGTTATTCCATTCTTCCATTCGCCGAGAGCTGGCCCACAGCTTCGGGGGCACCCTGCTGGTGCTGTTCACCATCGTGGTCACCATCATGCTGATCCGCACACTCGGCCTGGCCACATCGGGCAGTGTCGATCCCAAAGAGGTCATGCTGGTGCTGGGCTACACCGTACTGGGGCGGCTGCACATCATCCTGACCATGGCGCTGTTCATTTCAGTGGTTTCGGTGCTGTCCCGCATGCACAGTGAGAGCGAAATGGTCATCTGGATGGCCTCCGGGCGCGGGCTGGTCGGCATGTTCGGCCCCATCGTGCGCTTTGCCTGGCCGGTGCTGGCGGGCATGTGTGTGCTGGTGCTGATTGCCTGGCCCTGGGCCAACCAGCAAAGCACGGAGCTGCGCGACCGGTTTGCCCAGCGCGGCGACCTGGAACGGGTGCAGCCTGGTCAATTTCAGTCGGATGCCAGGGGCCAGCGCGTTTTCTTCATCGACAAAGACACCGCCGAAGGCACCCAGGGCCGCAATATTTTCATATTCAGCCACACCGCGCAGGGTGAGAGCACCATTTCAGCCCGCGCAGGCACCGTCCAAACCACCCCGACCGGGCAGTTTCTGGTACTCAAAAACGGCCAGCGCCTGGAAACTCCACCCAATTCAGACAGCATTCAGGTGAGCGAATTCGAGGAATACAGCGTGCGCATCACCGACAAAACCCTGGCGCAAGCCGACAACACTCCCATGAAAACACGCTCCACCTGGCGCTTGCTGCAAGACCCATCGGCCCCCGCCCAGGGCGAGCTGACATGGCGGTTTGGCCTGGTCATCAGCGCCTTCAACCTGCTGTTGGTGGGGCTGGCGCTTGCATCGGGCAACCCACGGGCCGGACGCAGCGGCAACATCGCCTTTGCACTGTTTGCTTTTTTGTTTTATTTCAACCTGCTCAATCTGGGCGAAAGCTGGGTCACACGCGGCCAGGTGGCTCCGTTGGCCTGGATGGCCATGCTGCACGGCACCGTGTTTGTGCTGGCGCTGGGCTGGCTGTACAAGCGCCACGAGAACATCAGCCTGCGGGCGCTGTGGCGCAGATTCACCCCAGGAGCCGCCGCATGAGCGTGTTGCGCCGCCTGATATACCGGGAAGTGTTCACTGCGGTGACCACGGTCACGGTGGCCTTCATCGGCCTGTTTTTCTTTTTTGATTTCATTGACGAGCTTTCTGGCATAGGCCGACCCGCACCGGGGGCCACCCAACTGGTGTACGAACTGCGCCATGCGCTGCTGTATGTGTTGCTGCAAACCCCCAACCGCATGTATGACGTGCTGCCCATATCGGTGCTGATCGGCTCGGTATTCGTGTTTGCCAGGCTGGCACAAAGCTCGGAATACACCATTTTGCGCACCAGCGGCTTGGGCCCCTGGCGGGCCTTGCGCATGCTGCTGGGGCTGGCCAGTGCGTTTGTCGTCATCACCTTTGTGGTGGGCGACTACGCTGCACCCGAAGCCACCAAAGCCGGGCAATTGCTCAAAGCACGCTTTGCTGGCCGCCTGGATGCCGGGCCCACTGGAGCCTGGCTCAAAGAACGCCAGAACGGACAGGAAGCCCTGGTCAATGTGCTGGCGCTGTCACCCGATGGGCAGTTGCAAAACATCCGCATTTTTGAATACAACCAGCAAGGCAACTTGCTGGCCCGCACCCAGGCGCAAACCGGATGGATTACCCCTGACGACACCTGGCAACTGTCGCAAGTGGTGCGCACCGAGTTTGCAGGCCACCGCCATGCGGGCACCGACACGCCGCTCACCCCCACCCAGACCCTGCCCAGCCTCAACTGGCACAGCACCCTCACCACCGAGATGGTGTCGGTGGCGTTTCTCCAGCCAGACCGCATGTCCACCCTGGCGCTGTACAGCTACGTTCAGCACCTGGACGCCACCGGCCAAAGCTCCCAGCTGTATGAAATTGCCTTCTGGCGCAAAGTGTTCTACCCCCTGAGCTGCCTGGTGATGATGGTGCTGGCCCTGCCGTTTGCCTACCTGCATTTCCGGTCGGGCAGCATCACCGGCTACGTGTTTGGCGGGGTGATGATCGGCATCAGCTTCTTCCTGCTGAACAACGTGTTTGGCTACATTGGCCGCCTCAACGACTGGCAGCCCTGGCTGGCCGCCGCCTCGCCCTCACTCATTTACACCCTGATCTCACTCTCCGCCTTCGGCTGGCTGGTGCTGCGCAGATAACAACCAACCCACAAAGGACACGGCCTTGATCGGAGTCATCCTGTTTGCCCACGGCTCGCGCGACCCCCTGTGGCGCGGCCCCATCGAATCGGTCGCCACACAAGTGCGCGCCCTCTCACCCGCCACCCCCGTGGCCTGCGCCTACCTGGAGCTGTGCGAGCCTGACCTGCCCACATCGGTGGATGCGCTGCTGACCCAGGGCGTGACCCAGATCAACCTGCTGCCCGTCTTTTTTGGCATGGGCAAACACGCCCGTGAAGACTGGCCCGCCATGCTGGCCGACCTGCGCCAGCGCCACCCCCATGTGGTGTTCAAGGCCCTGCCCACTGCGGGCGAAAGCCCCGCCATCACCCGGCTGCTGGCCGAACTGGCCCTGTCCTGAACACCACCCACCACACCGCCCTCCCCCAGACCGCCCTACATGAATTTGCACCAGTTCCGCTTTGTCCAGGAGGCCGTGCGCCGCAACCTGAACCTGACCGAAGCCGCCAAAGCCCTGCACACCTCACAGCCCGGCGTGTCCAAATCCATCATCGAGCTGGAAGAAGAACTCGGCATCCAGATTTTTGCCCGCCACGGCAAACGCATCCGCCGCGTGACCGAGCCCGGCCAGCATGTGCTCAAAAGCATCGACATCATCCTGCGCGAAGTCAACAACCTGCGCCGCATCGGCGACCAGTTTTCAGCGCAGGACAGCGGCACCCTGTCGATTGCCACCACCCACACCCAAGCCCGCTACGTGCTGCCCGTGCCCGTGGCCAAACTGCGGCAAAACTACCCCAAGGTGGCCATCAGCCTGCACCAGGGCTCGCCCGACCAGGTGGCCCAGATGCTGCTGACCGATGTGGCCGACATCGGCATGGCCACCGAATCGCTGTCGCAATACGAAGACCTCATCACCCTGCCCTGCTACGAATGGCAGCACATGCTGGTGCTGCCCACGGGCCACCCCATGCTGGACAAAGAGCGCCTGGGCCTGGCTGACCTGGCCTCGCTGCCGCTCATCACCTACCATCCCTCGTTCACCGGGCGCACCCGCATCGACACCGCCTTTGCAGCCCGCGACCTCACGCCCAACATCGTGCTCGAAGCCATCGACTCCGATGTCATCAAAACCTACGTGAAGCTCGGCATGGGCGCGGGCATCGTGGCCGAAATGGCGGTGCAGAACGACAACCGCGACCCCGACCTGGCCGCCCGCCCGCTGGGCCACCTGCTGGGCATGAACGTGGCCCGCATGGCCTTCAAGCGCGGGGCCTACCTGCGCAACTACGTGCTGAAGTTTGCCGAGCTGCTGAGCGACCGCCTGAGCAAAGACCTCATCCTGAAAGCGATGGAAGGTCACGGTGACAGCTATCAACTTTGAAACGCACACACGCAGTCAGCTTACATTTTTGCTCTGATTTTTCACCATGAACCAGACCAACCCTGCCACCGTACCTGCCGTGCCCGCAACCCCCGCTCTGCAAAGCCGCCTGCCCGATGTGGGCACCACCATCTTCAGCGTGATGTCGGCGCTGGCCGCCGAGGTGGGTGCGGTCAACCTGGGCCAGGGCTTCCCTGACTTCGACTGCGACCCCAGGCTGGTCGATGCCGTCACCGCCGCCATGCGGGCCGGGCACAACCAGTACCCGCCCATGCCCGGCGTGCCCGCACTGCGCCAGGCCGTGGCCGCCAAAATCGCTGCGCTGCACGGCGAAACGGCCCGCGCCTACGACTGGAACAGCGAAATCACCATCACCGCCGGGGCCACCCAGGCCATCCTGACCGCCATCCTCGCCACCGTCCACCCCGGCGACGAAGTCATCGTTCTCGACCCCTGCTACGACAGCTACGTGCCCAACATCGTGCTGGCCGGTGGCGTGCCTGTGCGGGTGCCGCTCACGCCTGGCAGCTTCCGGCCCGACTTTGACCGGATTGCCGCCGCCATCACCCCGCGCACCCGCGCCATCATCATCAACAGCCCGCACAACCCCAGCGCCACGGTGTGGAGCCATGCCGACATGCTGCGCCTGCAAGAGCTGCTGGCCCCCAGCGACGTGCTGCTGATCAGCGACGAGGTGTACGAGCACATGGTCTATGCCCCGCTGGCCCACTTCAGCGCCGCCCGCTACCCCGGCCTGGCCGCACGGGCCTTTGTCATCAGCAGCTTCGGCAAAACCTACCACGTCACCGGCTGGAAAGTGGGCACCGTGGCCGCCCCTGCCGCGCTGACCGCCGAGTTCCGCAAGGTACACCAGTTCAACGTGTTCACCGTCAACACCCCGGTGCAGCACGGCTTGGCCAGCTATATGGCCGACCCCGCGCCCTACCTCGACCTGCCCGCCTTTTACGCCGCCAAGCGCGACCTGTTCCGCCAGGGGCTGGCTGGCACGCGCTTCAGGTTGCTGCCCAGCGAGGGCAGCTACTTCCAGTGCGTCAGCATCGCCGACCTGGCCGTACACGAGCGCGACCTGCCCGAAGGCGAGTTCTGCCAGTGGCTGACCCGCGAAGTGGGCGTGGCCGCCATCCCGCTGTCGGCCTTCTACGGCAACGGCTTCGACCAGAAAGTGATCCGCTTCTGCTTCGCCAAGAAAGACGACACCCTGCGGGCTGCACTGGCGCGGCTGGCGCGGCTATAAGAAAGATGGCGCGGGTGTGTACATCTGTGCCAGAAAATTGCGGCTGCGGGGTTGACACCCGCAGCAAGGAGCCATGCACATGAACGCAAGCGATTTGGCACAACGCATTCGATTGGGCGAAGACTCCACGCTGGAGCTCAAGCGCATCGTCTGGCGCGGCCCCGGAAAAATCAATGAACCCAACCCCGAGAGCCTGGCCGATGAACTGGCCGCCTTGGGCAATGCCAGGGGCGGGCTGCTGGTGCTGGGCGTGGACGACAAAAGTCGCGACGTGGTGGGCATTGAACACAGCGCATTGGCTGGCGTGGAGCAATGGATTCGCAACCTGGCCAGAGACCGCATCGAGCCGCCCCTCATTTATTACTCGCACCACCTTGAACTGCTGAACAACGCAGGGCAGGCCCGCTCGGTGATTGCGCTTGAAGTGCCCCGCAGTTTGTGGGTTCACCAAAGCCCCGGTGGCTACATGCACCGGGTGGGGGACGAGAAACGGAGAATGTCGCCCGACATGCTGGCCCGCATGTTTCAGCAGCGCAGCCAGGCACGGCTGATTCGGTTTGAAGAACAGGCCGTACCCAAAACTTCGTTGGCCGATGTGCTGACCACCAGACACCTGGTCAGCCCCAGTGAATATGCCGATACAGCCACCCAGATGCAGCGACTGCATTTGACCGCAGAAGATGAGGGCCAAACGTGCTTGAGCGTGGCGGGTGTGCTGCTGTGTACCGCCAACCCAGGGGAGTGGATTCGCGGTGCCTGGATTCAAGCTGTGGCTTACCGTGGCACCGAGAACGACCCCGCCGACCAGATTGATGCCAAAGATTTCACAGGCCCCATCACCGAGCAGATTGAACACGCCTTCGCATTTGCCATGCGGCACATGCTGGTGCCAGCCAAAAAAGATTTGGGGCGGGTGGAGTTTCCGCAATACAGCCGCCGGGCGGTGTTTGAGGCCATTGTGAATGCGGTGGCGCACCGCGACTATTCCATGCACGGGGCACGCATTCGCCTGTTCATGTTTGCTGACCGCATTGAAATTTGCGTGCCGGGTGCGCTGGCCAACAGCATGACGATTGAAGCCATGACCGCCATGTCCATGCCGCGCAACGATGTGCTGTGCAGCCTGCTGTCGCGCTACCCCGTGGCCATGCCCGATGTGGGTCGTCAGTACCTGATGGACAGACGCGGTGCGGGAGTGGATGTGATTTTGAAAGAAAGCCAAGCCCTCTCTGGCAAACGCCCCATCTACCGCATGGTGGACAACTTGGAGCTGCAACTGACTATTTTTGCCGCCCCCTCGCCGCACGACAGCGCACAGGCACAACCCTGACCCACCACTCACCTTCCATGCGAATCCCGCAAATCCCGCACCGCCTCGGCCCCGAAGGCATCGCCCAGCACATGAGCAAGCAGGCGGCGGGCCACGTCTGATGGGGATTGCAGCGCGCCGTCGCGGTGCAGGTCCTGAAACCGCCCCACCAACGGAAACTGGCTGGCATCGGAGGAGCGGATGTGGGCCTGCATGCCGGTATCGACGACACCCGGAGCCAGGCTCTCGATGCGCAGGCCAGCCACGCCGTCCAGCTGCACGGCGCGGGCATGCATGTCCAGCGCGGCCTTGGTGGCGCAGTACACGCTCCAGCCCGCATAGGCGTTGCGGGCCGCGCCGCTGGAAATGTGGACGATGCGCCGGTCGGGCACACCCGCCGTGGCGGCCACCCAGGCATCGGCCAGCGCCAGCGGTGCCGCCACATTCAGCGCCACCGCCCGCATCACCGCCCCGGCCCCCTGCCCGCCCGGCGGCCCGATGGGGCTGACCAGACCGGCGTTGTTGACCAGCAGCACCTGCCCGGCCTGCGCCACCGCACCCGCTGAATGCTCAGCCTCCTGCACACCAGCCGCTTCGCCACAAGCAGACATACCCGCCACACCAGCCAGCGCATCCGCCAGCGCCGGGCCAGCCAGCCAGGCCGCCAGGGCGGGCACATCGGCCAAGTCCAGCGCCACCTCGGTCAACCCAGGGTACCGGCTGACCAACTCGGGCGGCCAGCCACTGCGCGACAGCCCCAGCACCCGCCAGCCCCGGCCCAGCAGATCAGCGGCAATGGCCTGGCCCAGCCCCTGGCTGTGGCCGGTGACGATGGCCACGCGGGTGGCGGCATGGGCCGGGGATGGTGCGGGTGGAGTCATGGCAGGGGAATGGAATGTGTTGCCCATCGAGAAAGCTCCTCATGATTGAAACAGAGCGGCCAAAGCCTGCCCCAGTGTGAATGCGCCGGGCACAGCCTGGCCCAACCCCCAACCCACCAGCGCGACCGTGATCAACACAAAACACAACGGCCAGCGTGTGTAGCCCCAAGCCGACTGCACCCAATGCTGGCGCTCGGCCTGGTGCAGCCGGTGGTAGAGCGAACCGGCCACCGCACCGTCCAGCGCCACCTCGGCCAGCAGCGCGGGAGCCTGAAACACCAGGTAAATGCCAGAAAACAGCATGCTGACCACCGCCACGACCACCAGAATGACCACCGCCAGCTCGTCGGCATCAACCAGACTGCCCGGATTTGGCCCGCCCAAATCCGAGTCAGGCTGCGCCCTGGCTGTATGCGGCAGGCCACCACCCCGGCTGCGCAAGGCTGGGCTGATGCAATCGGCGGCATCGGCAGCAAGCTGCACACCATCGCCCGCATCGCTCCAATCTTCGGCACGGGTGCGCATCCACAGCCACAGCAAACCCAGAAAAGCGGCATACGCCAGCACCGTGGCCAAGGGGTAGCGCAGCGCCATGCTGTGCAACCCCAGCCTGAGCATGACCGCCGAAGCCAGCAGCCCCGCCAGCCCGGTGAAGGCCACGATCAGCGCCATCTGAAAACGCGGCCAGCTCTGCGCCCGCAACCGCGCCTCCAGGCGCTCAATCAGCTTGGTGCGGGCGGTGAAGCGGTGGGGGTGGAGGTGCATATTCGTCCTTTTTCTTCACTGGATCGCCAAAACTGATTAATGGCGTTTGCCGCGCCCCCATGAAAAACTGCTCATCGCCACCGCCGTAGCGCAACACAAATTCCTGTAAGCATTGCGCCTTGAGCATCCAGCCCAGCATCTCGAAAAACCGGATCAGGGTGGACTTGCCCGCCCCATTGGCCCCAATCAACACCGTGAGTTGGGGCAACTCCAGCGCCTCAATCTGGCGCAGGCCACGAAACCTGCGGATGCTGACCTTGGCGATGCGCCCTTGCAGTTTGGTGGCGAGTTCGTTGTGTTGGCTCATGTCGCGCAATCAGCCCACCAACTCCTCCAAACGGGTCACGTCTTTGAACACCACATCCCCCGCCAAGCCGAAGTGCTTTCGGCCACATTGAATCTTCAGGTTCTCGCTCTTTCGGCGGTCACCCTCTACCGTGCTGGATTTTGTTTCGGCCACAAAATACACGCGGGTATCGTTCTCAAACACCACGGCCCAGTCCGGGTTGTAGGTTCCAAGCGGCGTGTCAATCTTGAATGTGCGCGGCAGTTTGAAATAGAACTTCACCCGTTCATCCACACTGCAATCGTGGGCGAACTGGCTTTCGATGTCGCTGTCGCTCAACACACAGGCAAACGCCTCGCCCACCGCCACTTTGTCCTCATTCAGGGCTTGAGCCTGAAGCAGTGTTTTTTCAATAGGCGTGGTCAATGCGTCGTTGGCGGGCGGATACACGCTGCTCAGATAGGTTTCCACCTCTTCATCCAACAGGCTCATCTCATAGCGCTGCCCGTTGATCTCGTGGTAGCGAATACCAGCAACCTGCAACTCATGCAAGCCGTGCTTGATGGCGGCAATGGTGGTGTCCAGAAACGCTTGGGGGTTGATCAGCAGCTCCCCCAACCGCCCAGACTTGTCGAGGATGGAGAAAATCGTCGCACGCGACAGGTGTACGCGGTTTTGCACATAGGCATACACATCAGGCACCACCACGCCATATGCCCGAGGGCTGGACTCGCTCACGCCCGTTTGCAGCGCATGCACACCGTCACCTGTCATCACGATCTTGGCCTTTTCGGCGCGAATCTTGGGCGGCTGCACTTTGGGATATTGGTTCAAATCACCCAATAGCTTCGCGCACTGTTCAACCAACTGCGGTGTATCCAGCGTCACGCTGTAGCGCGTCTGGTAATTGATCTTGTTCCAGATGGCCTTGAACAAAGCCTCTTCTTCTGCACTCAGCGCCTTGCGCCTGACCCGAGCCTTGGCTCGGGCATTCTTGATGCGGCCCGTGAAGCTCACCCCGGTTTCCTCCTCGATCTCCTGCTGCAAGGTTTTCGCGAAAACCTCATAACTCTCGTTCGGAATCACCGTCAGCACATTCACCCGCTTGTCCATCACCCGCTCACCCAACTGGTTCACGCACAAACGCAGACCGCGACCAATTTCCTGGCGCTTTTTCATGGCGCTCTTGGTTTCGTTGAGCGTGCAAATCTGGAAGACATTCGGGTTGTCCCAACCTTCGCGCAGCGCCGAGTGGCTGAATATGAATTGCAGCGGCTCACTGCTACTGAGCAGTCGCTCCTTGTCTTTCATGATGAGCTGGTAAGTGCTGTCGTCTTTCGCGATAGCGCCTGAGGTGTCGATCCAGATCGTTTTGGCCTTGGCCCCTTTGCCCTTTTTGTCGCCGGAGAAATAGCCGTCGTGTACCGCGCCAACCGCATGGGGAATCAAGCCTTTGAATTGCGGCTTGCTGGCGTACTTGGCAAATGCCTCTTCAAACCACACACCAAACTTGCCCAGCGTGGGATTGCCATCTTCGTCATATGCCCGGTAGTTGGCCACCTTGTCAATAAAGAACAGACTCAGCACCTTCACGCCAATGGGCTGCATGTTTTTGAGTTTGGCAAAGTGGGCCGCCACGGTGCGCTCAATCTGGAAACGCATCACATCGTCCGTCAGGCCGCCCTGGGCTTCGTTCACGCGCAGCACCCGGCCACCTGAAAACTCCACCTCGCCCTCATCGGCGCGGATTTCGTTCAGGATGTAGCCCTCCTGATACGCATCGCGCTCTTTGGATTTGGCATACAAGTCATCGCCCAGCTTGAGCGTGATCTCCTTACGCTTCACGCCAGACGGTTCATTCACATCCAGCCGCACCTTGCAGGTCAGGCTTTTGGGCTTGGCATCAATGCTCAGCAGCTCCACAAACGCCTGGTTCTGGTCGTCGTCGGCCAGCACGCCGTCTACCTCGATCTGCTTGACCAGCCCCAGGTCATACGCCTGCACCGGGTTGAGCGAATACAACAGGTTGTAGGGGTTCTTGTGCGTGGCCGAATAACGCAAGGTACACAGCGGGTCCAAATCAGACAGTGCCCGGCGGCGCACATCGGTCTCGAAGTTCTGCGGCTCGTCCACGATGACGATGGGGTTCACCGCCTTGATGTACTCAATCGGCGCAAACGCCCGCTCACCCTTCTGGTTGATCTTGTTGTTGTCTTTGGTAAAGCTGTCGATGTTGATGACCAGCACGCTCAGGGCATCGCTCTGCGCAAAATGGCGCAACTCGGTGAGTTTGGTGCTGTCGTACAGAATCGGCACACAGGGCACATTGGCATAGTCCGCCGCGAAGTGGCTGCGCGTGATTTGCAGGTTCTTCATCGTGCCTTCGCGTATGGCCACACTGGGCACCACCACCACAAACTTCTTGAAACCATAGACCTTGTTCAGCTCGAACATGGTTTTGATGAAGCTGTAAGTCTTGCCCGTGCCGGTTTCCATCTCAATGGTGAAATTCAGCGGGCAAAACAGCTCTTTGCCATTGTCCGAACGCGAAGGCACCAACGCGCCCGAAGGTGCCAGGCCGTTGGCCTTCTGCACCGCCCGCACATTGGCCAACAACTGCTCGTCCGACAGCTTCAAGGCGTTGCCAATGCTCCCGTCGCCCGCATAGGCCACGCTGCCCTGCTGGGCCGCCAAAGCAAAGTCGCTCTTGGCCAGCGGCTGGCCGTCAAACACCTTGACCACTGCCTCCACGGCGCGGGTTTGGTAGTCCTGATGTGCAAATTGCAGCTTCATGGTCATGTCTGTTCCTTGTTATCGGGCAGTGCGTTCGGCGCTTGGCGGGCCTGCCGCTCTCTGGCCAGTTGCACCACGCGGTGCAACTGCGCCTGCAACACCTGCACATCGGGCAGGGCATGCAGGTACTGCGCCACGCGGATGTTGGCACTGTCCAAATCCAGTAGCTCGACCTGCTCGCGGTCGGCGCTGGCGCACAAAATCAGGCCAATGGGCGATGCCTCGC
>CALMMY010000266.1 GCA_937868695.1 uncultured Comamonadaceae bacterium | reverse complement strand
CGTAGTAGGGCAGGTCTTCCAGGCCGGGCAGGCCCAGTTCGGTGAAGGTGGGCACATCGGGCAGGGCAGCCTGGCGCTGGCCGCCCAGCACCGCCACCACATGCAGCTTGCCTGCGCGGTGGTTTTCAATGAAGTCGGGCACCGAGGCCACCCCGGCGGCAATCTGGTTGCCCAGCATGTCGCCCATCATGGGGGCGCTGCCCCGGTAGGGGGCGGCCACCAGATCGAGGTTGTACTTCTGGCCGATCAGTTTGACCAGAAACTCCGGTGTGGAGGCCGGGGCCGGAATGCCCACCCCACCCTTGCCCTGGCCCGCGCCTTTGACCCAGGCCACGTAATCGGCCATGTTCTTGGCCGGTGTGCCGCCCGAGACGGCAAACGCATTCACAAATGTGGCGAATCCGGCCACGGGCACAAAGTCGGTGGCCGGGTTGTAGCCGGGGTTTTGCATCACCAGCGGCAGGATGGTGATGGTGTGGTCGTGGCTCAGGAACAGCGTGGTGCCGTCTGCGGGAGCCGCCTTGAGGGCCTGGGCGGCAATCTGGCCACCGGCTCCGGGCTTGTTCTCGACCACGACCGTTTGGCCCAGCTCGTCTTTCAGGCGCTCGCCCAAAATGCGGGCAATGGCATCGGTGCCGCCGCCTGGCGGAAAGCCCACCAGCAGTTTGACGGTTTTGCCGCTGGTCTGGGCGTGTGCGCCCGTGAGGCCCGCACTCAGGCCTGTGACCGCCAGACCGGCTGCGGCCAGCGCCGTGAGGGCCAGCGTGCGCCGCGCCAGGCTCCAGCTGCCTGTGTGGGTGTGAACGCTGGCATTGACGACAGCCCGACTTTTTGCAAACTTGCCCATGTGAACCCCTCGGATGGAAAAAAGAAAAACGATACCAGAGCCGAACGGGCCGGTAGTGGGTGCCGATCAGTGCTTTATATGTAGCCCGCGCCGGTATTGCATGGCTTCGGCCAGGTGGCTGACCTGTACCGTGTCGCATCCCGCCAGGTCGGCAATGGTGCGGGCCACTTTCATGGCGCGGTGGGTGCTGCGGGCTGACCAGCCCAGGCGGGCGGCGGCCTTGTTCAGGAACTGGCGGGCGCTGTCGTCCAGCAAGATGTGCTGCTCCAGCGCGTGGCCTTGCAGCGCCTGGTTGGGCTGGCCCTGCCGGGCCTGGGCGCGGTCGTGCGCTTGCAGCACGCGCTGGCGCACTGTTTCAGTGCTTTCGTTGGGTGGGCTGCTGCCGGTGCTGGCCAGCAGCTCGTGCGGGGGCAGGGCGGGCACATCCACATGCATGTCGATGCGGTCGAGCAACGGGCCACTGAGCTTGCTTTGGTAGCGGGCTATTTTGTCGGGTGTGTCTTTGCAGGCGATGGTCGGGTGGCCGAGGTAGCCGCAGGGGCAGGGGTTCATGGCGGCAATGAGCTGGAAGCGGGCCGGAAACTCGGTGTGCCGTGCCGCGCGGGAGATGCGCACCTGCCCGGTTTCCAGCGGTTCGCGCAGGGCTTCGAGGGCGGCGCGGGGAAATTCGGGCAGCTCGTCCAAAAAGAGCACGCCGTGGTGGGCCAGTGATATTTCGCCGGGCTTGGGGGGCGAGCCGCCGCCCACCAGGGCCACGGCGCTGGCGCTGTGGTGCGGTGCCACCGTGGGACGCTGGCCCCAGCGGGCCATGTCGAAGCGCCCGGCCAGCGAGGCGATGGCGGCGCTCTCCAGGGCCTGCGTGGTGCTCATGGCGGGCAGCAGACCGGCAAATCGGTGGGCCAGCATGCTTTTGCCCGCACCGGGTGGGCCGCTCAGCAGCAGGCTGTGGCCTCCGGCGGCGGCAATTTCAAGGGCCCGGCGGGCGGCGGCCTGGCCTTTCACGTCCAGCAGGTCGGGCTGGGGTGCGGGGGGCGCGGTGCTGCCGGGGATCAGTGTGATCCAGCCGTCGGGGTCGGGTGGTTCCTGGGTGGCATCGGTTGGTGCCGTGGGGCGCAGGGCCTGCACCACGTCCAGCAGATGGCGGGCACGCACCACACGGGTGCCGGGCACCAGCGCGGCTTCTTCGGCACTGCCGGGAGGCAGCACCAGGGTGCGGGTGTTGGCAGCGCCTGTGCCGCCGCCGTTGGAATGGTGTGGGTGTGGGCTGGCCGTTTCGGTTTGCAGGGCCAGCGCCATGGCCAGGGCTCCGCGCACGGGCCGCAGCTCTCCGCCCAGGCTCAGTTCACCCGCAAACTCATGGCCCGCCAGTTTGGCGGGGTCGATCAGGCCGTTGGCGGCCAGCAGCCCCAGGGCAATCGGCAGGTCAAAGCGCCCACTGTCTTTGGGCAAGTCAGCCGGGGCCAGGTTGACGGTGATGCGCTGGTTGGCCGGAAAGTCCAGACCCGTGTTTTGCAGGGCCGAGCGCACGCGCTCGCGGGCTTCTTTCACTTCGGTGTCGGCCAGCCCCACCAGGGTGAAGCTGGGCAAACCGTTGGCCAGATGCACTTCGACGCACACAGGTGGTGCGTGCAAGCCCAGCAATGCACGGCTTTGGATGACGGACAGGCTCATAACGGGGTCTCCCTGACTTGGTGCGCATGGTGCAGCGCATCTGTGGTGGTGTGTTGCACTGATGTGGTGCGACACATGGACGTGTGATGCTGTGTCGCGCTGGCAATGATGTCATGGTCGCTGGCCGGGCATTGTGGGGGGCGCTCTTCATGCAGTGGGGGTACGCAGGGCTGGCGAAGCGTGCGATGCCGTTGGCACGCTCCGTGCTAACCCTGATGCATCGTTGTTCCTGAGGAGTTCGTTCCATGAAATTTGTATCCGCCATCATCAAACCCTTCAAGCTGGACGAAGTGCGCGAAGCACTGTCGGGCATCGGCGTGCAGGGCATCACCGTGACCGAAGTCAAAGGCTTTGGCCGCCAGAAGGGGCACACCGAGCTGTACCGGGGTGCGGAATACGTGGTCGATTTTCTGCCCAAAGTGAAGGTGGAAGCCGCTGTGGACGACAGCATGGTGGATCGCGTGATCGAGGCCATCGAGAGCGCGGCCCGCACCGGAAAAATCGGCGACGGCAAGATTTTTGTCATGCCCCTGGAACAGGTGGTTCGCATCCGCACCGGCGAAACCGGCAAAGAAGCCCTGTGACCCGCCAGACACACATTTCTTCAGAAAGACACCCATCATGAAAAAACTGTTTGCCTCATTGGTGCTGGGCCTCGGCCTGGCCTTTGGCGGGGCGGGCATCCACGCCCAAACCGCCGCTCCAGCTGCCGATGCGCCCGCCGTGACGGCTCCCGCCGCTGCCGCACCGGCTCCCGATGCCGCCCCAGCCGCAGCAGCGCCCGCTCCTGAAGCCGCTGCTGCCCCAGCCGCTCCCGCCGCCGAAGCTGCACCCGCTGCCGCCGAAGCCGCTCCCGCCCCTGTGCCCAACAAAGGCGACACCGCCTGGATGATGCTGGCCACCCTGCTGGTCATCATGATGGCGATTCCCGGCCTGGCCCTGTTCTACGGCGGCTTGGTGCGCAGCAAGAACATGCTGTCGGTGCTGATGCAAGTCATGGTGACTTTCAGCCTGATCGTGGTGCTGTGGTTTGTGTATGGCTACAGCTTGGCTTTTACCGAGGGCAGTGCCTACATCGGCGGGTTTGACCGGCTGTTCATGAAGGGTGTCTGGGACAACGCGGCGGGCACATTTGCCAATGCCGCCACCTTCAGCAAGGGTGTGGTCATTCCTGAAATCGTGTTCGCCGCTTTCCAGGCCACGTTTGCAGGCATCACCTGTGCGCTGATCGTCGGTGCCTTTGCCGAGCGCATCAAGTTCTCTGCCGTGCTGCTGTTCATGGTCATCTGGTTCACCTTCAGCTACCTGCCGATTGCCCACATGGTGTGGTACTGGATGGGCCCCGATGCTTACACCTCTGCCGCTGTGGCTGATGAAATGCTGGGCAAAGCCGGTCTGATCTGGCAACACGGCGCGCTGGACTTTGCTGGCGGTACCGTGGTTCACATCAACGCCGCTGTGGCTGGTCTGGTCGGTGCCTACATGGTTGGCAAGCGCGTCGGTTACGGCAAAGAATCCATGGCTCCTCACAGCCTGAC
>CALMMY010000265.1 GCA_937868695.1 uncultured Comamonadaceae bacterium | reverse complement strand
TTGTTCACAGTGTTGGGATTCAAGCCCAGCTCTCCGAGCGACCAGTCGCGATACCTTGCCACAACGCTGAGTCCGTGCGGCTTTGGGTCTTCATCCCAGGCCAGGCCGTTGGCAGACAAGAACGCAAAGTAGTCATAAAGCCTGCGGCCATATGCTTCCCATGTGAGCTTGCTTTCAATGCTTCCTTGGGTGACCAAGGCGTGCCACAGGAACGATTGTGCTGGTTCCAAAGGCCAGCCGTCATCGGCCAGCAGCAATGGGAAGCCCTCAAACGATCGGCCTTCAACCATGAGATCAGCCGTGGCCAAGACAAGCCTCATAGACCCATGTCTTTCAGAAGCTTTGCGGCCGCCTTGAAGTTGAGGCCATAGATGTGCATGACCAAATCAACGGCACCGCCGCCGCCACAGTCCATACGCACATCCCAAAACTTTGGCCCAGTGCACAAGAACTCCCAATCATGTCCGGCAACATGGACGTGCCATCGAGTGGTCAGATGACTTGATCTTGGGTGGAACGAGAGATCTTCTTTGACGTGTTCCGCCAGCAGGCGAAGCACATGGATTGAATCCAGCTCCCGCCATCGTCCCAGCTCCGAGTTATCCACAGATCTCATTGCGCTCCATTTCCTCCCCCAAACCCCCACCTGCTACTCGTCTCAAAGAGACGATGAATCCAAATACCAGGGGTCCGGAAGACATGATGCATCCTACTAACAAACCTGATCCGTAAGATCGTTGTTGGACAACACCACCACCGGGCGGCCATTCAGGTCAGGCCGGAATACCCGCTCGCACGAGACAAAAAAATTGTTGCCATCGACCAGGGCGTACATGGGCTGGTGGGGTGTACCGGTGAGTCTGGGGTCGATTTCTGGCTGACGCGGACAGCATCAGCAGGGGAACTGCTTGATGGCCGCCACCACCACGCCCCAGATTTCGATGGTCTGGCCGTCGGTGGGGAGGATGTCGGGGTAGGCGGGGTTGGCCGCTTTGAGCTGGATGCGCCCGGCCCGCAGTTGCAGGGTCTTGCAGGTGAATTCCCCATCGACCACGGCCACCACCACCTGACCGCTGCGTGGGGTGATGGCTTTGTCCACCAGCACCACATCGCCATCGAAGATGCCGACATCGCGCATGGAGTCGCCCCGGATGCGCAGCAGGTAGCTGGCCTGGGGGTGGCGAACCAGCTCCTTCATCAGGTCGATGCGCTGAACCTGAAAATCCTCGGCGGGCGACGGAAAACCCGCCCGCACCTGCGCGGGCCGCAGGTCACTGATCAGCAGAGGCTTGACATCATCCAGACCCAGTGGCGCGGGATTCCCGGCACAAAGTCCGGGCGAAGAGACCGATGGAAGATGGATGGTGCAGGCAGACATGGCAGTCAGAGTGGAAAGCTTGAGTGCTGTATTTAAATACAGTATACCGGGCCCAAATCTGCGCTTGCAGCGCTACACCGCTGCATGGAGATGGTTGGGCTCACTGCCGAAGTCCCCGTGGGGCCAAAAAAGCAAAAAGCGCCTCGATGGGCGCTTTTTTTGGGGTGTTTTGGCGGAAGAGGTGAGATTCGAACTCACGGGCCCTTGCGAGCCGCCGGTTTTCAAGACCGGTGCAATCGACCACTCTGCCACTCTTCCTGTGTGTCGAAGGCCGCTATTCTAGCCTGCAAATGAAGCGGTTCCAGACGAGTGCAGCCAAGGTCTGTTCGCTCGCTGTGCAGGTGGGGGAAGGCGCACTCTGCTGTGCGCATTTTTTCACCAGGCGGGCAATGTGCTCGTCAACCGGCGGCACCGCGCCCAGAAACAGCGCCTGGTCACGGCGCAGGATCAGCAGGGTGGGGAAGGTTTCGATGTCCAGGTTCAGGGCATCGATTTCTTCGTCCTCCACATCCAGCCACAGCGTGCGGGCACCCACACCCTGTTCGGTCACCAGGGGCTGGAACCTGGGCTGCCAGTCGCGGCAGACATGGCACCACTCCGCACACAGGCACACCACCCAGAAGTCGTCCGGGTTGGCATGGCCATGCGGGCGGCTGTCCTCGTCGCTGGTAGCGGGTACGGAGGTCATCGCTGGATCGCTGGGGCGGTGTGTGCAGGCTGCTCGGGCAACAGGGGCGTGCTGATCAGGCGCTGGGCACGGGGGCACCCGAGTTCACGCACAGTGCCATGTTCAGCGCCTTGATGGCGGTTTTGTAGTCTTCGCGCTCAATCACGAACTGCATGTTCACCTGCCGCAGGGTTTGCGACACGCAGTTCACGTTCACGCCCGCACTGGCCAGCGCCTGTGCAGCCTTGGCCAGCACGCCGGGAATGCTGATGTTGGAACCAATGGCGCAGACGATGGCGCTGGGCTTGACCGTCACCACTTGGTAACGCGCTTCCAGCTCGGCCACCAGCTCGGGCGTGATTTGGTTGTCCCACACCAGGTGGGCAATCGAGTTGGCGTTGGTGGCCTTCAGGATGTAGCTGATTTCGTGCTGGCAGAAGATGGACATCAGCCCCGCATCGAAGCCCACTGTGCCCACCATGCTGGGGTCGTGGATTTCAACCAGGGTCACCTTGTCGGTGCCGGTCACGATTTCCACGCGGGCGCGCTCGCCCACAAAGTCTTTGGTGATCAGCGTGCCGGGATGGTCGGGCTCGAAGGTGTTTTTCAGGCGGATGGGGATGGCGGCCAGCTCCATCGGCTTGGCGGCTTTCGGGTGGATGGCTTCCATGCCCACATCGGCCAGCTGGTCGGCCACATCGTAGTTGGTGGCACCCACGATGACGGCGTTTTCCAGGCCCACCAGGTTGGGGTCGGCGGAAGACAGGTGGAATTCCTTGTGGATCACGGCCTCGGCGGGGCGCACTTCCACGGCAATCTTGCTGAAGGTCACCTCGGAATAGCCGCGATCGAACTCGCGCATGATGCCTTCGGTGCCCTTGGTGTAGCCGGTGGCCACGATCACGTTGTTGGCAATGTCCAGACCCTGGAAGCTGTTGGCAATGCGCTCGTCAATCGTCCAGGCTTCGTTGTCGTCAAAACCGGCCA
>CALMMY010000264.1 GCA_937868695.1 uncultured Comamonadaceae bacterium | reverse complement strand
ACCTGCTCGCGGTCGGCGCTGGCGCACAAAATCAGGCCAATGGGCGATGCCTCGCCCTCGGCGCGGTCGTTCTGGTTCAGCCAGCGCAGATACAGCTCCATTTGCCCCTTGTGGGCGGGTGCAAACTTCTCCAGCTTCAGCTCCACCGCAACCAAGCGGCGCAGGTGCCGGTGGTAGAACAGCAAGTCCAGATAAAAATCGTCAGCCCCCACGCTGATGCGCTTTTGCCGCGCCACAAAGGCAAACCCTGCACCCAGCTCCAGTAAAAAACGCTCCATCTCGCGCAGGATGGCACTCTCCAAATCGCGCTCGCTGTAACCATCGGGCAGGCCCAGAAAGTCCAGCATGTAGGGGTCGCGAAACACCAGGTCCGGGGTCATCTGCCCGCCTTCGCGCAGGTGGCTCAACTCCCGGGCAATCACGCCCTCTGGCCGCTTGGCAATGGCAGAGCGCAAGAACAACTGGCTGCCAATGCGCTCGCGCAGGGTGCGCACGCCCCAGCGTTCAATGCGGCACATCTCGGCATAAAACTCGCGTTCCAGTGGCTGCTTGAGGGGCAGGATTTCAATGAAATGGCTCCAGCTCAATTCGCGCGACAGGGTTGCGACGATCTGCGCATCTGGAAACACCTCGGAAAACTGCACCATGCGCCGCAAACTGCGCAGCCCGAAGCTTTGTCCATAGGCCTGCACCAATTGTGTCGACAGCGTCGACACAATCTGCTCGCCATAGTCGGCACGGGCTTCGCCCAGCACCTCGCGGCGAATGCGCTCGCCAACCCGCCAGTACAGCAGGGTCTGTGCACTGTTGGCCGCGCTGGCCACATGCGCACGCGCCTGCTCAATGAGCTGGCGCACATCGTTCAACAAAGCGGCGGCACCGGCACCGGATGTCTGTATGGCGTTCATCTGGGTACTTCCCAAACACCGCACTGCGCCAATTCACCACGAGGCTCGCGGTGAATCCATTCGTGACGCAGTGCGTCACACATTGGAAAAGCCTGAAAAAAAGCACGCATGTGGCAGCCCACCTGCCAGCCGGTTGGCACCTGAATATTGTTGTCCATCCCACATTTCCCTCAAATCACCGTCAGGCCAATGTCCAGCCCCGCCAGCTCCAGCTTCAGGTTGGCCAGCTGCTCGTCCGCTTTGTCACCCACAAAGCAGGAGTTGAGCAGCACCACCTGCGCAGGCTGGGCTTTGACCATTTCATCCTTCAGCGCCTCGGTGTAGGGCTCAAAGCACAGCCACATGGTTTTGTCGTCGGGCATCAGCACGCGGTGTACTGTCACCCCCGCAACCAGTTTGGGGCTGCTGATGGCATGCACCCCCAAAGCACCCAAGCCGTGCTTGAGCAGCAGCTCGGCCAGCATGGCGGTTTGCGCGTCGGTGGCTTGGGCTTGCCCGGCCTTTTCAGTGCTCTGGAACAGGGCCAACTGCTCGCGCAGCGCATCGGCGCTGGTGACATCGCCCCGCCACACCTTGAAGTTGGATGGGGCGAGTGTGAAATGGGCGCAGGCCAAGTTTTGGGCACCGTCGTTGAACAAGTCCGACTTTTCTGCCTTGAGCTTGGCAATCACCTTGTCGATGCGGGCGCGGGTAATGTCGGCGATGGTGCGGTAGCCCGCTTTATAGGCTTCGCTGTCTTCGTCTAGGACTTCGGGCATTTGGACGCTGATGCATTGACGGCTGCCACCGTCTTCGCAATTCAATTTCATGATTGCGTGGGCAGTAGTTGCGCTGCCAGAAAAAAAATCAAGAATCAGCGATGTTTCATCTGCACCAATTGTAACCAATAACTCTAAAAGTGCCACTGGCTTGGGAAAGTCAAAAATTCCTTTACCTAGCAAAGACTGTAATTCTCTAGTGCCTTTGTTCGAAATATAGTCTTTGTCAGCCAACACCGTTTTCGCCATCTGAGACAGTTTTCGCTCTTTCTGAAAAATGCGAATTTCTCCGTCATTCCCTTCAGATGCGAGGAGACTACTTTTTTCATTCTCTGACTTTTCTCTCCCCCAACGCCAAACGCTTTGTAAGCCATCGATTGTGCTGGCTTCAACTTGTACGAATCCTTCTAAGGGGATTGTTGTCACTTTGAAAAATCCATTTGCATCAGGATTTGCTTTGTCTACGAAAAATGGATACCTAAGATTTGGCCTGTTTAATGAATTAAATGCTTGTACATTTCGATTTCGTAAACCTTTAAGAGTGAACCCTCCAAATTCATCACTATACGGATGCTCTAAACCTTCGATCAATATTTCGTTTAGACATGCTCGCTCATGATTTTTGCAATACACAACCACGTAGTCATGTGTCTTTGCAAAAAAACCATACCTTCTACCTTCTGGTTTCACGATGACAGTAAGTTGCGCAACGAAGTTGGACTCACCAAAAATCTCGTCACAAAGCAACTTCAAACTTGGCACTTCATTGTCATCAATCGAAATAAAAATAACCCCGTCATCGCGCAACAAATTCCGCGCCAAATACAAGCGCGGGTACATCATGCTGAGCCACGCGCTGTGGTATTGGCCGCTTTCCTTGCTGTTCTTTTTCCACAGGCTTTGCTTATTCAAATAACCTTGGGCGTTTTTCTCACCGGTGCGCTTTTGGTATTCATCCAGCGTTTCCGAATAGTCGTCGGGGTACACAAAGCTGTCGTTGCCGGTGTTGTACGGCGGGTCGATGTAGATCATCTTCACCTTGCCGTAGTAGCTTTTTTGCAGCACACGCAGCACTTCCAGGTTTTCGCCTTCAATCAGCATGTGCTGTGCGCTGGCCGGGTTGTTGGCGTCTGGGCGCAGGGTGTGGCTGCTGGTTTTTTGTATTTCGCGGCGGGCGGCGGCTTTGCCAGCCCAGTTCAGCTCGTAATGCTCTGCAGGCGCAATGCGCTCTTGGCCCAGCAGCTCTTTGAGTTTTTCAAAGTTGAGCTGGTTGTCGCTCAACACTTCGGGGGCGGCTTGGCGCAGCAGGGCCAGCAGTTCGGCCTGGCGCTGGGCCAAGGCATCGGGGCTGTGGCCGAGTTCGGTGGGGTTGAAGTTGTTGTTCATGGGTTCCCTTGGGGTTCAATGCGGGCGGGTGAAGGAGGATAAAACGTCACACCACACTCGGGTTCGGTTTTGCCTCCTTGCTGGTAGCTGGTATTCAGCCCCCTCACTGATTCAACTGCGCCCAGGCCTTGTCCAGCCGCTTCACGCTCACGGGTTGCGGGGTGCGCAGTTCCTGGGCGAAGAAGCTGATGCGCAGTTCTTCCAGCAGCCAGCGGAATTCGGCCATGCGGTCGTCCACCTGGCCTTTGCGTTCGGCCACCAGCCGCCAGTAGCGTTGCTCGTGGGGTTTGAGTTCGGCCAGTTTGGTGGCATCGCGGGCGGGGTCGGCTTTGTACTTTTCCATGCGCAGTTGCACGCCTTTGAGGTAGCGCGGCAGGTGGTGCAGTTGTGCCCAGGGGGTGTCGATGAGGAAGCGTTTGCCCACCAGTTTGGCCAGTTGCTGCTGGATGTCGGTGGCCACGTCTGCCGGGGGTTTGCTGTCTTTCAGCTTGCGCTGGGCGGCGGTGTGCTCGGTCAGGATGGTGGCGCACAGGCGGGCCACTTCGTTGGCAATCAGCGTCAGGCGGCCCCGGCCTTCGGTCACGCGGGTCTGGAAGCTGGCGGCATCGGTGGGCAGCGGGTCTTGCAAAAAGGCGCGGGCCAGTGCCACGTCCAGCAGCAGGTGCTTGAGTTCTTCGGCGGTGCCCAGGCCCATGTAGGCCACGCCCATCGGTTGCAGGCCGGGGATGTTTTTTTCCAGGTACTTGAGCGCGTCTTTGATGTGCAGCGCAAACAGGCGGCTGAGGCCGGCGCGGTGGCGGGCCTGGGCCAGCTCGGGCTCGTCGAACACTTCGATGGTGACGGCATCGCCCTGGTCGATGAGCGCCGGAAAGCCAATGAGCGTCTGCCCGCCCTTGCGGATTTCCATCAGTTCGGGCAGCTCGCCAAAGGCCCAGGTGGTGTACCGGGTGGCGGTGATGTCGGTCTTTTCGGGTGAAGGTTTGTTTTTTTCTGTAGCTGCCTGCGCTTTTTCTGATTGATCTGCGGCTGCTTTTTTGGATTGTTTGTCAGCCTGGTTTGGTTGGGGGCTTGGGGCGGCGTTGGCGTTGAGCTTGAGCGCAGCCAGGGCCTGGAAGGCTCCACGGGCTTTGCCACCCAGTTCGGCCTTGATGGCGGCCAGGCTGCGGCCTGCGCCGAGCTGGCGGCCATGCTCATCCACCACGCGCAGGGTCATCAGGTGGTGGGGTTGCAGCATGTCGGCCTTGATGTCGGCGCGTTTGATGTCGAGCTGGGTGGCCTCGCGCACCAGTTTCAGCAGCGCGTCCATCAGGTTGCCCTGGCCAAAGGCTTCGGGCGCGGTGAGTGCGTCGGTGAAGCGGGTGGCGGTTTCAGGCAGCGGCACCAGCCGCGAGCGGGGGCGCTGGTGCAGGGTTTTGAGCAGCGCCAGCACCTTGTCTTTCAGCATGCCGGGCACCAGCCACTCGCAGCGGTCTTCGCTCACCTGGTTCAGCACAAACAGTGGCACGGTGATGGTGAGGCCGTCTTTGGGGTCGCCGGGTTCGTGCAGGTAGGTGGCGGCGCAGTCCACCCCGCCCAGCCGCACGATTTTGGGGAAGGCCTGGGTGGTGATGCCTGCGGCCTCGTGGCGCATCAGCTCTTCTTTGGTGAGCATCAGCAGGCGGGGCTGTTTCTTCAGCTCGGTCTGGTACCAACGCTCGAAGGTGGCCCCGGTACACACGTCGTCGGGCACCTGTTGCTCGTAGAAGGCGTAGATCAGCTCGTCGTCCACCAGCACGTCCTGCCGCCGGGCCTTGTGCTCCAGCTCGGCCACTTGCTGAATGAGCTTCTGGTTGGCGTTGAGAAACGGCAGGCGGCGCGGCCAGTCTTCGGGCACCTGGCC
>CALMMY010000263.1 GCA_937868695.1 uncultured Comamonadaceae bacterium | reverse complement strand
GCCACATCGAGGTGCAGGTCTTTGGCGATGGCCTGGGTGGCGTGCTGGCCCTGGGCGAGCGCGACTGCTCGGTGCAGCGCCGCCACCAGAAGGTGATCGAAGAGACCCCTGCGCCCGGTTTGACCGACGCCCAACGCCGGGAGCTGCACGCCACCGCCGTGCGCCTGGCCCAGGCCGTGAACTACCGATCAGCCGGCACGGTGGAGTTTGTCTACGACGCCGACACCGGCCAGTTCTATTTCCTGGAGGTCAACACCCGCCTGCAGGTGGAGCACGGCGTGACCGAGCAGGTCTGCCGCGTGGACTTGGTCGAGTGGATGGTGCGCCTGGCCAGCGGCGACCTGCCGCCTTTGCCCACCCTGCTGCCCACGCCCACCGGCGCCTCCATCCAGGTGCGCCTGTATGCGGAGGACCCGGCCCGCCAGTTCCAGCCCAGCGCAGGCCTCTTGACCGAGGTGGTCTTCCCCACCGACGCGCGAGTGGACAGCTGGGTCGAGCGCGGCACCGACGTGCCCGCCTGGTACGACCCCATGCTGGCCAAGATCATCGTCACGGCCGACACCCGCGAGCAAGCCTTGCTGGCCATGGATGCGGCCCTGGCCGACACCCGGGTCGCGGGCATCGAGACCAACCTGGCCTACCTGCGCCAGGTGGTGCGCCACCCGGTGTTCCGTGAGGGCCGCCAGGTCACCCGCTTCCTGAGCGAGATGACCTACCAGCCCGACACCATCGAGGTGCTGGTCGCCGGGGTGCAGACCGCCGTGCAGGACTGGCCCGGCCGCCAGGGTTACTGGGACGTGGGCGTGCCGCCCTCGGGTCCCATGGACGCCTACGCCCATCGCATGGCCAACCAGCTGGTGGGCAACGCGCTGGATGCGGCCACGCTGGAATGCACCCTCTCGGGCCCGACCCTGAAGTTCAACACCGCGGCCGTGATCGCGGTGACAGGCGCGCCCGTGCCCCTCACGCTCGATGGCATCGCCCTGCCCCTGTGGCAAAGCCACCGGGTGCCAGCGGGCAGCGTGCTGGCCATGGGCCGCGCACCGGCGGGCTGCCGCAGCTACCTGGCCGTGGGCGGTGGCCTGGACACGCCCTTGTACCTGGGCAGCCGTGCCACCTTCACGCTGGGGCAGTTTGGCGGCCACGGCGGGCGGCACCTGCGCAGCGGCGATGTGCTGCACATGGCACAGCCTGCCAGCCAGACTCAAGCCGAGCAGACCGGAAACGCCGCGCCTGCCGCAGCCCCCGCACCGGCCCTGGCCACCTGCCCAGCTGAGAGCATTCCGGCCTACGGCCAGCACTGGCCGGTGGGGGTGATCTACGGCCCGCACGGTGCGCCGGATTTTTTCACCGACGGCGACATCGACACCTTCTTTGCCACCGACTGGAAGGTTCACCACAACAGCAGCCGCACCGGGGTGCGCCTGATCGGCCCCAAACCCCAGTGGGCACGCACCGACGGCGGCGAGGCCGGGCTGCACCCGTCCAACATCCACGACAACGCCTACGCCATCGGGGCCATCGACTTCACGGGCGACATGCCCGTCATCCTCGGGCCGGACGGCCCCAGCCTGGGCGGCTTTGTGTGCCCGGCGGTGGTGGTGCATGCCGAGCTGTGGAAGCTGGGCCAGCTGCGCCCCGGCGACACGGTGCGCTTTCACCGCATGGGGCTGGCCGAGGCGGGCCAGCGCCAGGCCGCCACCGAGCGCGTGCTGGCCAGCCTGGGCGGCCCGCTGCCCGCCGACCCCGCCGACGATGCCCGCGCCCAACCCAGCCCGGTGGTGGTGAACGACCCGGGCCGGGGCGACATCCCCGACATGGTGGTGCGCCAGGCGGGCGACCGCTACCTGCTGGTGGAGTTCGGGCCGCTGGTGCTGGACATCGAGCTGCGCCTGCGCGTGCATGTGCTGATGACGGCGCTCAAGGCCTTGCAGGCCAGCGGGCAGCTGGCGGGTGTGATCGACATGACCCCCGGCATCCGCTCGCTGCAACTGCACTTCGATCCTGCGCTCATCCCCCAGGCCACGCTGCTAGAAAAGGTGATGGAAGCCGAGGCCGCGCTGCCCGCCGTGGACGACATGGAGGTGCCCAGCCGCACCGTGTACCTGCCCCTGTCGTGGGACGACCCGCAGACCCGGCTGGCCATCGAGAAGTACATGCAGTCCGTGCGCCCCGATGCGCCCTGGTGCCCCAGCAACATCGAGTTCATCCGCCGCATCAATGGGCTGGACAGCGTGGACGACGTGTTCCGCACCGTGTTTGATGCCAGCTACCTGGTGCTGGGCCTGGGCGACGTGTACCTGGGTGCCCCCGTGGCCACGCCGCTGGACCCGCGCCACCGCCTGGTGACCACCAAGTACAACCCCGCCCGCACCTGGACCCCCGAAAACGCCGTCGGCATCGGCGGGGCCTACCTGTGCGTGTACGGCATGGAAGGGCCTGGCGGCTACCAGTTTGTGGGGTGCACCGTGCAGATGTGGAACCGCTGGCACCACGGCCAGCCGGGCAGCGTGTTCGAGCTGCCGTGGCTGCTGCGCTTTTTTGACCAGATCCGCTTTTACCCCGTGGACCAGGACGAGCTGCTGCGCCTGCGGGCGGCGTTTCCGGCGGGCGGTGTGCCCTTGCGCATGGAAGAAGGCGTGTTCAGCCTGCGGGCCTACCGCCGGTTTCTGGCCGAGCAGGCCGACGGCATCGCGGCCTTCCGCGCACAGCAGCGCGCGGCCTTCGGGGCCGAGCGCGAGCGCTGGGCCGCCGCCGGGCAGGACCTGGCCGCTGGCGATGCCGACACCGATGCCGGTGCCGCATCCGCCGGGCAGGCCATCGCCCTGCCCGAAGGTGGCCGCGCCATCGCCACCAGCGTGCCGGGCAGCGTCTGGAAGGTGGCCGTCAGCCCAGGCCAGCAAGTCAACGCCGGTGAGGTGCTGATGGTGATCGAGTCCATGAAGATGGAGTTCAGCCTGCTGGCCCCGGCCCCTGCCACCGTGCATGCGGTGCTGTGCCAGCAGGGGGCCGCCGTGGTGGCCGGCCAGACCGTGCTGGTGCTTACCGACACCGCAACCGCCACCACCACCAGCCACCCTGCCAGCGCCTGAGCGCCACCCGCCCGCCGACCGGCACCGCCCCCCATTCAGGAAAGCACTGCACCATGTCCATCGAAACCCTGTCATTTGACCTGGCCAGTCTTCAGGCCGCCTGGCGCGACGGCCTGTCCGTGCGCACCGTCATCGCCGAGGCCATGCGCCGCTGCGCCGGGGATGCGCACAACGCCTTCATCCACCGCCTCAGCGCCGCCGAGATCGAGCCCTGCCTGGCCAGGCTGGACGGCCTGGCCCCCGACAGCCTGCCGCTGTACGGCGTGCCCTTTGCCATCAAGGACAACATCGACCTGGCCCACATCCCCACCACGGCGGGCTGCCCCGAATTTGCCCGCACCCCCGGCGACAGCGCCAGCCTGGTGCAGCATCTGATCGCGGCCGGGGCGGTGCCGGTGGGCAAAACCAACCTCGACCAGTTCGCCACCGGCCTCAACGGCACCCGCTCGCCCTACGGTGCCTGCCGCAATGCATTCAACCCCGATTTCATCTCGGGCGGCTCCAGCTCGGGCTCGGCGGTGGCCGTGGCCAAAGGCTGGGTCAGCTTTTCGCTGGGCACCGACACGGCGGGCTCTGGCCGCGTGCCCGCCGCGTTCAACAACCTCGTGGGCCTCAAGCCCACGCTGGGCCTGCTGTCGGCCACCGGCGTGGTGCCCGCCTGCCGGTCGGTGGACACGGTGTCCATCTTCGCCCTGACCGCCGCCGATGCCCAGGCCGTGCTGTCGGTGGCGGCGGTGTTCGACGAGGCCGATGCCTTCAGCCGCCGGACCCAGCCCTTTGGCGTGGACTTTTCGGGAGGGGCGTTCCGCTTCGGTGTGCCCAGGCCGCAGGACCTGGCATTTTTCGGCAACGGCGCGGCGCAGGCCCTGTTTGCGGCCGCCACCGAGCGGCTCACCGCCCTGGGCGGCGTGGCGGTGGAGGTGGACCTGACCCCCTTTCTGGAAGCCGCGCGGCTGCTGTACGGCGGGCCGTGGGTGGCCGAGCGGTATGCCGCCGTCGGCGCGTTTCTGGAGGCCCACCCCGAAGCCGTGTTTCCGCCCGTGCGCACCATCATCGAAGGCGGCAAAACCCCCACCGCCGCCGAGGCGTTTGCGGCCAGCTACCGGCTCAAAACCCTGCGGCGCGTGTGCGATGCCGTCTGGCAGCGGGTGGACTGCCTGGTCACCCCCACCGCTGGCACCATCTACCGCATCGAAGACATGCAGGCCGACCCCATCTGGCTCAACGCCAACCTGGGGCACTACACCAACTTCATGAACCTGCTGGACTACAGCGCGGTGGCCGTGCCTGCGGGCTTGCTGGCCAGCGGTGAGGCGGCCGGTCTGCCCTGGGGCATCACCCTGGCGGCCCCCGCCTTCCGCGATGTGCCGCTGCTGCGCCTGGCCGACCGCTTCCACCGGGCGCAGCCCCTGTGCCTGGGAGCCACCGCCGTGCCGCTGGCCACCTCACCGGCCATCGACCCGCAATCGGCCCCCGCCGGGCTGCCTTCGGGCACGGTGCGCGTGGCCGTGTGCGGGGCGCACCTGTCGGGCCTGCCGCTCAACCACCAGCTCACCAGCCGGGGGGCCAGGCTGGTGCAGACCGTGGAATCCGCACCCATCTACCGGTTCTACCAGCTGGCTGGCGGCCCGGTGAAGCGGCCTGGCATGGTCAGGGTGGAGACAGGCGGGGTGCCGGTCGAGATGGAGGTGTGGGAGCTGCCGCTGACCGAGTTCGGCAGCTTTGTGGCCGGGATTCCGGCTCCGCTGGGCATCGGCAAAGTCCGCCTGGCCGACGGCACGGATGTACCGGGCTTTGTGTGCGAATCGATCGCCGTGGAACAGGGTGCCACCGACATTTCGCAATGGGGCAGCTGGCGGCGCTGGCTGGCTGCCTGCCTCACTCCACCCGCAGAGGAATCGTCACCGGCCCGTTGTTGACAAGATGTACCTGCATGTCGGCGGCGAACTGGCCGGTCTGAACGTCCGGGTGGCTCTGGCGGGCCTGGGACACAAAGTGGTTGTACAGGCGCAAGGCATCGTCGGGCGCGGCGGCCTGAGAAAAGCCGGGCCGGGTACCGCTGCGGGTGTCGGCGGCCAGCGTGAACTGGCTGACCACCAGCAGGCCACCGGGGGTGCCCTGGCCGTCCAGGTCCTGCACGCTGCGGTTCATCTTGCCCGCATCGTCACTGAAGATGCGCAGCTTCAGCACCTTGGCCAGCAGTTTGTCAGCCTGGGCGGTGGTGTCGCCCTTTTCGGCGCACACCAGCAGCAGCAGACCGGGGCCGATCTGGCCGATGGTCTGCCCGGCCACCTCGACACGGGCCGATGAAACACGTTGTATCAGCGCCAGCATGGGTCACCTCTGCCGGTTCGGCCTGCGCCGCATGCGGACGCATCGGCCCGGTTTCTAAAGGAAGAATGGATGTTCGACATGCCGGGATTGTCGCCACCTGTGCACAATCCGCCGGATGCAGGCCAGGAACCACACCATCCGATGGGTCGCCGCAGCGGGGCTGATGCTGGCCCTGCTGGGCAGTGCGTGGCTGGTTCACGCCGAGTGGACACGCCTACGCGGTGCGTTCGACACGCAGGCCCGCATCATCCACCGCCTGCTGAGCCAGCAGATGGTGCAGCATGAAGCGGTGCTCGCCACACTGGCGCTGGTGCCGCCCTCGCCCGATGTGGCGCGACCACTGGCAGGCCTGTACCCGCACATCACGGGCGTACACCTGCAACGGCCCGACGCAGTCGGCCTTCAGACAACCTCGTCACCGCCAGCGGCGCACGGCACGGCGGCCACACCGCCCGAGGCGGGGCTGAGTGCCCCCAGCTGGTTCGCCGGGCAGTACAGCCTGACGCTGTCCGGCACGCAGGCCCGTGTGACCCTGGACATCGACCTGAGCCGCTGGCCCCGGCCTGCGGAATGGCCGGAGTCCACCCTTGGCATGCCGCTGGCCGTCAGCCTCACACACGGTCAGCACACATTCGATCTTCAGCCGACAGCAGGCCCCGCCGGGAACTGGCCACTGGAAGCCAGCAAAGCCATTGCCAGCCAGAGCCAGCCGTTCACCGTACACACCCGCAGCGCCCTGACCTGGGGCCAGGGCTGTCCCATCAAAATAAGATGGTGATTCGATATCAAAGTTGATGGTTG
>CALMMY010000262.1 GCA_937868695.1 uncultured Comamonadaceae bacterium | reverse complement strand
ATTGGCAACGCCGTCACCGCGCTCATGGGTGCGGCCTATGGCTCCTGCGGCGAGCGCTGCATGGCCATTCCGCTGGTGGTGGCGGTGGGTGATGACACCGCCGACAAGATGGTGGTCGCACTGAAGGTTGAAATTGCCAAAATGAAAGTCGGCCCCGGCACCGATGCCACTTGCGACATGGGGCCGCTGGTCACCAAGCCTCATTACGAGAAGGTCAAGGGCTATGTGGATCAGGGTGTGAAAGAGGGTGCTCAATTGGTGGTGGACGGCCGGGGCCTGACGGTACCCGGCCATGAAAACGGCTACTACCTCGGCCCCTGCCTGTTTGACCACGTCAAACCCGGCATGGTGATCTACCAAGAAGAAATTTTCGGCCCCGTGCTGGGCGTGGTGCGCGTGCAGAGCCTCCAGGAAGCCATGTCGCTGATCGACGCGCACGAATACGGCAACGGCACCTGCATCTTCACGCGCGATGGCGAAGCCGCCCGTCACTTCACCGACCACATTCAGGTGGGCATGGTGGGCGTGAATGTGCCCCTGCCTGTGCCTGTGGCCTACCACTCGTTCGGTGGCTGGAAGCGCAGCCTGTTTGGCGATCTTCATGCCTACGGCCCAGATGCCGTGCGCTTCTATACCAAGCGCAAAACCATCACCCAGCGCTGGCCCTCGGCAGGGGTGCGCGAGGGCACGGTATTCAGCTTTCCAAGCAGCCGCTGAGCACTGGAAATCCATGAAACACCTTACCGCACGCTTGCGTCATTCGTGGGATTTGTTTGATTAAAATCAAATCAGCCAAGGCGGCATCGCTATAATTTCGCGCCCCGCCCTGATTGGCAAACACTTGGCCCCACACCTTTTCGAGGAATCTATGAGCAATCACTCCCACGACTCACACACCGGCCCTATCAAGACACCCGGTCAATTGCTCTGGACTTCGTTCTTCTCCTTCGTTATTCCAATCTTTCTGATCATTGGGCTGGTTTACACCGTCACCAAGGCTGCAAAGCCTTCGGCTGGTGCCGACAACTCCGAACTCGCCGTGGCCACACGCATCCAGCGAGTCGGCAGTGTCGAATTGAAGGCAGGTGAGCGCAAATTGCGCAACGGGGAAGAGTCTTACTTGGCCCAATGTGCGGCCTGCCATGCCAGCGGAGTGGTGGGTGCGCCCAAGTTCGGCGATGCAGCTGCTTGGGGTCCACGCATTGCAACCGGCTACGCCGCGCTGCTCAACTCAGTCATGAAAGGCAAAGGAGCCATGGGCCCTCAAGGCGGTGGCAACCTGAATGACTTGGAAGTCCAACGCGCCTTGGTTCACATGGCCAATGCCGGTGGAGGCAAATTCCCTGTGCCTGCGGCACCCGAAGCAGCGAAATAATCGGCCAAGCCACCTGCACGGTGGCTTTTTTCTGAGCTTGCCGCTCAAGACTGCTTACCCAGTGCCATGGCGGCGGGGCTGAGCACATAGCCAAAATGTGCAGGCAGTGAGTGGCTGGGTAGGCTGGTCAGTTGCCAGTGGCCCGCCTCCAGGCGGTCGGCAGCCAAGTCCATGTCCAGCGTGTGTACCACGCCCAAACCCACATCGGTGTGCAGGTAAAGATGCCCCCGCTCATCGGTGATGGCGGCATGCACAGTGGCAAGCTGCCCTGTGTGCGATGTCACCACATCCACCGCATCGGGATTCAAGCGCCAGACCCAGGGTGCCAGCTCCAACTCGACAAACACACGCTGCGGGCCATTCTGAAAAAACCATTGGCCCTGTGCATCCGCCGCATAGTTACGGGCAATGAACGCAATCAACTTGTCGTGCAGGAGGCGTGAGCCTTTGCGCTCCCGGCTGGCTGGCAGACCGTCTTCACCCGCAAACGACCCCAATGCCTGCACGCGGTCGTCACGCATGTACCAGTCGCCGCGAGCATCCAATCCGAGCCAACCCCGGCATGCAGGCACATTCGGCCACTTCACCATGGCCTTCAACACCATCTCATCCATCCCGTACTCCTGTGTTGGTTGCGTATTCGCCATCCAAGTGCCCCATCAACCAGCGCACCACGCCCTGGGGCATGGCCAGCAACCAATCGCCAGTCGAATAGCCTGATTGTGTCCGCAATGGAAAGCCCACATGCCCGCCATGCTGGGGTTGCCATAACGTGACGTGTGGTGACACATCGTGGGCACCAGGCAACGAGCTGGCGGGTACAAATGGATCGTTCAGCGCATTGAGCAGCAAAGCAGGGATGCGGATATTCCGCAGCAAAGGCTTGGCTGAAGCTTGCTGCCAGTAATCGGTTGTGTGCTGAAAACCATGCAAAGGAGCGGTGAAAACGTTGTCAAAGTCATGCAAATCACGGGCGGCCAACACCGCATCCCGCGAAAACAGACCAGGATATTGCTCCCATTTCTGGAGTGCCTTGGGGCGCATGGTGTTCATGAACATGCGCGTGTACACCTGCCGGTTAAGGCCCTGACCAATGGCATGGCCTGAAGCAGTCAAATCCAAAGGTGCGCACACGGCAGCAAGCGCCTGAACTGTCAAGGCTGCCGCTGCCTCATGTTCGCCAGCCCAGCGAGCCAAGGCATTTCCGCCCAACGACACCCCCACCGCCACAATCGGGCGTGCAGGCTGATCTGCTTTCAGGCGCTTCAGTATCCAATCAATTTCAGCATGATCGCCAGAATGGTAGGCGCGCGGCATGTGGTTGATCTCACCTGAACACCCTCGAAAGTGGGGCACCACCATCTCCCAACCCACAGCGGTGGCACACCGTGCAAAAGCCAATGCGTAGTGGCTGGCAGAGGAACCCTCCAGGCCATGAAACAACACCAACAGCGGCGGCGAAATGGATAAGCTGGCGGATGGCGGGGCGGTTGCTGGAACACGGCAATCGAGGTCAATGAAGTCCCCATCAGGGGTATCCCAACGGGTGCGTTGCCACACATTCCAACCACGCAAGGCTCTGCGCCCAAACAAGGCTGGAACAATGGTCTGCGAATGGCCATCTGGCAACCACAATGGAGGTGGACAAATCAACACGGCAACCGCATTCAGAAACGAAAAATCCGGCACAAGGCCGGATTCTTACCAGGAAACTCAGGCAATCAAACCATCACTTCTTCTGGCGATACTTGCGCAAGGCAGCAATTTGTGCGGCCATCACAGCCAACTCTGACGTGGCCTTGGCCAAGTCAATGTCACTCTTGGCGTTCTTGATCGCTTCCTCAGCGGAACGGCGTGCATCGTTGGCTTTGGCTTCATCCAAATCATGACCGCGAATGGCCGTGTCGCTCAGCACAGTGATGTGATGAGGCTGAACTTCCAGAATGCCACCGGCCACAAACACGAACTCTTCAGAACCATCCGTTTTTTCAATGCGAACGGCACCTGGCTTGATGCGTGTAATCAACGGAATGTGCCCAGGCAGAATGCCTAACTCACCCGCTTCACCCGGCAAAGCTACAAATTTGGCTGGGCCACTGAAGATGGACTCTTTAGCACTGACCACATCCACTTGGATTGAGCTCATTTGATTTTCCTTTGTCGCCTGATTTCCACCGAAGCGGAACAATCAGGCACTGATTTCAAAAGCCGACCGAACTCAGGCAGCTGCGAGCTTCTTGGCCTTTTCAAAGGCCTCGTCGATGGTGCCGACCATGTAGAAGGCTTGTTCTGGCAGGTGATCGCACTCACCAGCGGTGATCATCTTGAAACCACGGATGGTTTCAGCCAAGGTCACGTACTTGCCTGGAGAACCTGTGAACACTTCTGCAACGTGGAATGGCTGGCTCAGGAAACGCTGAATCTTACGGGCACGGGCCACGGCCAGTTTGTCTTCAGGGGCCAGTTCGTCCATACCCAGAATGGCGATGATGTCGCGCAGTTCTTTGTAGCGTTGCAGCGTACCCTGCACGGCACGGGCGGTTTCGTAGTGCTCTTGACCCACAACCAGAGGATCCAGCTGACGGCTGGTGGAATCCAGTGGATCCACTGCGGGGTAGATACCCAGAGCAGCAATGTCACGGCTCAACACCACGGTGGAATCCAAGTGGGCGAAGGTGGTGGCTGGCGATGGGTCGGTCAAGTCATCCGCTGGCACGTAAACGGCTTGGATGGAAGTGATGGAGCCAACTTTGGTGGAAGTGATCCGCTCTTGCAGGCGGCCCATTTCTTCGGCCAGCGTAGGCTGATAGCCCACAGCGGAAGGCATGCGACCCAGCAGAGCAGACACTTCGGTACCGGCCAAGGTGTAACGGTAGATGTTGTCCACGAAGAACAGCACGTCACGGCCTTCGTCACGGAAAGACTCAGCAATGGTCAGACCGGTCAGGGCAACGCGCAGACGGTTGCCTGGAGGCTCGTTCATCTGGCCGTACACCATCGCCACTTTGGACTCAGGCAGGTTCTCCAGATTCACCACACCGGAATCGGCCATTTCGTGATAGAAGTCGTTACCTTCACGGGTACGCTCACCCACACCGGCAAACACGGACAAGC
>CALMMY010000261.1 GCA_937868695.1 uncultured Comamonadaceae bacterium | reverse complement strand
CTTCGCCCCCATCGCCACCGCCCGCTCTTTGCAAGCGGCCAGCTCGGTGGCATCGGGGGTGGTCTGGGTGGGCCAGCCGCCCAGGTGGGCCTGGGTGAGCTGGGCCAGGGCGCGGATGAAGTCGGGGCTGTCGTTCAGGCAGGGGATGTAGCTGAACGTGGTGCCACCGGCATGCAAAAACGCCTCGCGGGCCTCCATGCTGATTTCTTCCAGGGTTTCCAGACAGTCGCCGGTGAAGCCGGGGCAGATCACATCCACTTTTTTGGTGCCCGCCTGGGCCAGCGCAATCAGCGTGGGCTCGGTGTAGGGTTCCAGCCATTTGGCCTTGCCAAAGCGCGACTGGAAGGTGACCACGTACTTGTCTTTGGCCAGGCCCAGGGCCTGGGCCAGCAGGCGGCCTGTCTTGTGGCATTCGCAGTGGTAGGGGTCGCCCAGGTGCAGGGTGCGCTCGGGCACACCATGAAAGCTCATCACCAGTTTTTCGGGTTTGCCGTTGGCCTGCCAGTGCTTGCGCACGGTGGCGGCCAGCGCGGCGATGTAGCCGGGGTCGTCGTGGTAGTGGTTGACAAAGCGCAGCTCGGGCACATAACGGGTGCGGCTGGCCCAGCGGTAGAACTGGTCGAACAGCGCGGCGGTGGTGGTGCCGCTGTACTGCGGGTAGGCGGGCAGCACCAGCACGCGGGTGAAGCCTTCGGCCTTGAGTTTGTCCATTTCTTGCGCCACCGAGGGGTTGCCGTAGGTCATGGCGTGGCGCACTTCCACGCGGTGGCCCAGCTCGCCCAGGTGGCCCTGGAGCAGGGTGGCCTGCTTGCGCGTCCACACCATCAGCGGTGACCCTTCGGGTGTCCAGACGCTGGCGTATTTGGCGGCCGACTTGGCCGGGCGCACACGCAAAATGATGCCGTGCAGGATCAGCCACCAGATGGGTTTGGGTATCTCCACCACCCGCGAGTCGCCCAGAAATTCGGCCAGGTAGCGGCGCAGGGCGGGGGCGGTGGGGGCATCGGGCGTGCCCAGGTTGCAGTACAGCACGGCGGTGCGGGCGGGCTGGCCGTGGGTGTGGGCGGGTTCGGGGTGGAATGGTGATGGCAGGGGCATGCGGTATTCTCTCTGACCATGCTCGACCTTGCCCGCATCCGCGCCATCACCCTTGATCTGGACGACACGCTCTGGCCCATCTGGCCGGTCATCCAGCGTGCAGAAAATGCGCTCACGCACTGGCTGAGCGACCACGCGCCCATGACATCGGCGCTGTTTGCCAACCCGCATGCCCGCCACGACATCCGCGAGCATGTCATCAAAACCCATCCCCACCTGGTGCATGACCTGAAGGCCATCCGTCTGGAGGCCATCCGCCTGGCGTTGTACCGGGCGGGCGAAAACCCGCTGCTGGCCATGCCTGCGTTTGAGGTGTTTTTTGCCGAGCGCCAGCGGGTGGTTTTTTATGACGATGCCTTGCCCGCCTTGGCCTGGCTGGCGCAGCGTTACCCGCTGGTGTCGTTGAGCAACGGCAATGCCGACCTGGAGCGGGTGGGTCTGGCCGGTCATTTCAAGGCGGCAGTGAGTGCGGCGCAGTGTGGGTTTGGCAAGCCGGATGTGCGGATATTCCGGATTGCAGCCGATGTGGCCGGTGTGCGCCCCGAAGAGGTGCTGCATGTGGGCGACGATGCCAGTACGGATGTGCTGGGTGCGTTGGGCGCGGGCATGCAGACTGTGTGGGTCAACCGCACCGAGGAGATGTGGCCTTACGACCATGTGCATCCCCATGACACGGTGAGCCAGCTCAATGAACTGTGTGATTTGCTGAGCTGAGCGGGTGTTGCTTGCCTGGCTTGTGTGGTGGTGTGTTGTTTCTCGGCTGGCGTGTGTGGTGGCGAGTCGTGCCGTGCCGCCTTGGTCGGGCTGGCGTGTGTCGTGGCGAGCCGAGCCGAGTCGTGCTGACGTTTCCCGGCTGACGTGTGTGGTGGCGAGCCATGCCGTGCTGACGTGGCGTGCTGGGGAGG
>CALMMY010000260.1 GCA_937868695.1 uncultured Comamonadaceae bacterium | reverse complement strand
CTCTGCTCGCAGCGTGCGGAGGACGGCTCACCCCTTGTTCGGGCGCAGAGCGAAGTAGCGTCACGCCAAACCGGCAGACCACAGCCACAACCATCTCTGTCAACGGCATGCGGATGGAACCTCAACTCTTGTCCGTGCGCAGAGCGAAGCAGCACCTCCCCAAACCGGCAGACGTGTCAGCGCCCACGCATGAACAGCCCGTCCAGCTCCTTCATGGACAGCTGCTTCCAGGTCGGGCGACCGTGGTTGCATTGGTCGCTGCGTTCGGTGGCTTCCATCTGGCGCAGCAGGGCGTTCATTTCTTCCAGTGTCAGGCGGCGGTTGGCCCGCACCGCGCCGTGGCAGGCCAGGGTGGCCAGCAGGTCGTGGTGGGCGCGTTGCACCACCGTGCTGGCCTCGTGCTGGGCCAGTTCGGCCAGCACGCTGCGGGCCAGCTCCACCAGTTGTCCGCCCGCAGCGGCCCCCGTGCCCTGGGCCAGTGCGGCGGGCACGGCCCGTACCGCCAGGGTTTTGGGCGAGAAGGCCGACAGATCCAGCCCCAGCTGGTGCAGGGTGTCGTGGTGGGCTTCGGCGGTGGCCACTTCCTGTGGCGTGGCGGCAAACGTCACCGGAATCAGCAGCGGCTGGCTGGGCAAGGTGGCGGAGGGCGCGTCTGGGTCGGCACCGTCACCGCCGCGTTGCCCGTGTGCCAGGCTGGCGAACTGCTGCTTCAGGCGCTCATAGACGATGCGTTCGTGCGCGGCGTGCATGTCCACCAGCACCAGGCCCTGGGCGTTTTCGGCCAGGATGTAGACACCGTGCAGCTGCGCCAGCGCCCGGCCCAGCGGCCAGACGGGGGTCGGGTCAGCGGGCGCTGGGTCGGCAGAGACAGAGGAAGGGGCATGGGCCGACACAGTTTCCGTGGGCGATTCCGTTGCAGAAGCCAACGCAGAGGCGGTTGGCCAATGGCCGGTTGCGGGAGGGGGGGCTTCAGCGGCAGCAGATTGGGCGCTGGCTGTGGCTGGATTTCCCCACAGGGCCTGCAAGTCGTGGGCGCTGAGCGGCTTTTGACCGGGGTAGGTAACCAGGGCGTTCTGGTGCTGCCAGGCGGGTGCCGGGCCTTGTTTGTGGCCCGAGGTGGTGCTGGTTTCAAAAAAAATAGCTGTCTGCGCTTTGTTTGAAAGCGGTGTGGCTGTTGTTTCTGGTGGATTTTCTGTTGTGGCTGTCGGTGTGGGCTGCCCTGGCTGTACCGGGAGGGTGGGCTGGTGGGCGGTGGTGCCGGTGGCCGTTACAGCGGAGCCGGGCTGGTCAGCCGGAGCTTGCCCGGCGCGTGGTGCGGCCAATGCGCTTTCCACGGCCTTGCGCACGGCCTGGTGGATTTCGCGGCTGTCGCGAAACCGCACTTCTATTTTGGTGGGGTGAACGTTCACATCCACCCGCGCCGGGGCCACGTCGATGAACAGGGCGTACACCGGCTGGCGCTGGCCGTGCAGCACGTCTTCGTAGGCGCTGCGGGCGGCGTGGGTGATGACCTTGTCGCGCACGAAGCGGCCATTCACATAGGCAAACTGCTGGTCGGCGCGGGAGCGGGCGGCATCGGGCAGGCCCGCCCGGCCCCACACGCGCACGGCGGGTGGTGGCGGGGTGGATTCGCTGCCGTCATCCGGCTGGGCGGGCGGTGTCCACAGGCTGGTCTGCCAGCTCACGGCCACGCTGTTGGCCAGAAATTCCGGCCCCAGCACGTCGGCCAGCCGCCGGTCCAGCGCCTGCGGGCCGTGGCCCTGGTTGCGCCACTGCTCGACCAGCTTGCCCTCGTGCCAGATGGCAAAGCCCACATCGGGCCGGGCCAGCGCGTGGCGGCGAACGGCTTCCACACAGTGGGCCAGCTCGGTGGCATCGGTTTTTAAAAACTTGCGCCGGGCAGGCGTGGCGTAGAACAGCTCGCGCACTTCCACCGACGTGCCCTGGGTGCGGGCAACGGGCCGGATTTCGCCGGTGTGGCCTTGCAGCAGCCAGCCGTGGGCATGGTGGTGGCCGACCTGGTTGCTGTGCTCTACCGAGCTGCCCGCGTGTGCCGGTGCATCGGCAGCCACATTGGCAGCTAAGTCAGTAGCTACATCGGTCGGCGTGGCCAAAGCCGCTGGCTCGGCGCTGCGTGTCAGCACCGACACATCGGCAATCGAGTTGATGGCGGCCAGCGCCTCGCCCCGGAATCCCATCGTCCCCACGGCTTCCAGCTCGGCCAGGTTGGCGATCTTGCTGGTGGCGTGGCGCTTCAGGGCCAGGGGCAGTTCATCCAGCCGGATGCCGCAGCCGTCGTCTTCCACCGCAATCAGGCGCACACCTCCGGCCAGCAGGCGCACGGTCACCTGGCTGGCACCGGCATCCAGGGCGTTGTCCACCAGCTCGCGCACCACCGAGGCGGGGCGCTCCACCACCTCGCCCGCTGCAATCTGGCTGATGAGTTCGTCGGGCAGTTCGCGGATGGGGCGGCGTGGCGCAGCGGCCACAGCCTGCAACGGTGCGGGGCTGAAAGAAGAAGGCGGGGGGAGTGGGGTGGCGGTGTTCACCTGCCGATTTTAAGAACCAGCCTGCCGCAGGCCGGGAACTCCGGGCAGAGAAGCCCTCTCCTGGTCATGTTGCCCATACATAATCAGCCGTCATGGAAATCATCACCTTTCTCATCGACTTCATCCTGCATGTGGACCAGCACCTCCAGGAATTTGTGCAGGCTTACGGAATGTGGGTGTATGCCCTGCTGTTCCTGATCATTTTTGTGGAAACCGGCGTGGTGGTCATGCCGTTTTTGCCCGGCGACTCGCTGCTGTTCATTGTGGGTGCGCTGTGCGGTGCCGGCCTGATGAGCCTGCCGCTGGCGATGGGCTTGCTGGTGGTGGCGGCGGTGCTGGGCGACCAGTGCAACTACAGCATCGGGCGCTACTTCGGGCCCAAGGTGTTCCAGTGGGAGAACTCGCGGTTTTTCAACCGCAATGCGTTCAACCAGGCCCACAATTTTTATGAGCGCCACGGCCCCATCACCATCATCATTGCCCGCTTCATGCCTTTCATTCGCACGTTTGCCCCGTTTGTGGCCGGTGTGGCCGAGATGACGCGCAGCAAGTTCACCACCTACAACGTGGTGGGTGCGCTCATCTGGGTGGTGGGCCTGACCGGGGCAGGCTACCTGTTCGGTAACCTGACCTGGGTGCAGGACAACCTGAGCAAAATCATCTGGGCGCTCATCATCGTGCCGGGGCTGATCGCCATCTTCGGTGCCTGGCGTGCCCGCAAGGCCGACCCCGGCACGGTGTGAGCTGAAGCCTTTTACCCTTTACACCAGCTGGCGCATCTCGCGCAGCACCACCGACACGGGGGCCAGGTCGGGCGTTTCACCGGCAATGCTGTGGCGCAAGCTGGCAATGCGTGCAATGGCTTCGCTGTGGCGTTGTGCCCACGGCAGCGTGTCGGCAGTCTGGGTCAGCATGGACAGCGTGATCTGGCTGGCAATGGCGTACACATCGTCGCGGGCGCTGGCCCTGGCCTGGGTCTGCCACTGGGTGTCGGCGGGCAGGCGGCCAATCTGTTGCCGCCACTGACTCAGCGCCAGCTGCTCGTCCACCGCAAAGTAGGCGCTGGCTGCGTTGTGCAGGCTGCGGTTGCTGCGCTCGGCCACATCCACCAGGTCGAGCACCGGGTACAGGTGTTCCAGGGCGGTCAGGTCTTGGGCCAGCGGGGCATCCACACCGGCTTGCACCAGTGCGGCGGTGGCGGCTTGCCAGCGGCCCAGGGCCTGCGGGGGCAGCCAGTCGGCCAGGTGGGTGCGCAGGGCCTGGGCGGCGGGCTGGTAGCGGGCAATGCGGCTGGGCAGGTCGCCGGTGTGCTGACCGGAATGGCGCTGGCGCAGCATCCAGCGGCTGGCACGCTGGGCAATGGTGGCCAGCTGGGCCAGCAAGTCCAGTTGCAGCCGGGCGGGCACGCTGTGTGCCAGGGTGTCGATGCAGTCCCAGATGGCTTCCAGCCCGAACACTTCGCGGGCCAGCGTGTAGGCACTCACCACCTCGGCGGCGGTGCAGCCGGTCTCGCCCGACAGGAAATGCACGAAGGTGGCCCCCACACGGTTGACGACCGCGTTGGTCAGGTAGGTGGCGATGATTTCGCGCCGCAGCGGGTGGCGGGCCATGAAGTCGGCATACCGCTGCCCCAGGGCCTGCGGGAAGTAGATGCCCAGCACCCTGGCGTAGAACGGATCGTCGGGCAACGTGCTGGCGCAGAGCTGATCGAACAGGTTCATCTTGGCGTAGGCCATCAGCACGGCGTTTTCGGGGCGGGTCAGGCCCTTGCCTTCGCGGCGGCGGCGGTTGATTTCGTCATCGGCGGGCAAAAACTCGATCTTGCGGTGCAGCAGGCCGCTGCTCTCCAGCGTGCGCATCAGGCTTTGCTGGCCGTTGAGCCACGGGGTGGCGTGCAGCATGGCCAGCTCAATCTGCTGGGTCTGGTAGTGGTTGTCTTGCAGCACCAGCTGGCCCACTTCGTCGGTCATGCTGGCCAGCAGGCTGTTGCGCTCTTCCAGCGTCAGCTGCCCGGCTTCCTGCACGGCACCCAGCAGGATTTTGATGTTCACTTCGTGGTCGGAGCAGTCCACCCCGGCGGAGTTGTCGATGGCATCGGTGTAGATCAGCCCGCCAGCCTGCGCAAACTCGATGCGGCCCTGCTGGGTGCAGCCCAGGTTGCCGCCTTCTGCAAACACCTTGCAGCGCAGCTCGTTGCCATTGACGCGGAAGGCATCGCCCGCCTTGTCGCCCACCTGGGCATGGGTTTCGAAGCTGGCTTTCACATAGGTGCCGATGCCGCCGTTGTAAACCAGATCGACCGGCGCTTTCAGGATGGCGTTGATCAGTTCCACCGGGTTCAGTTGCGTGGCTTCGGTGCCGAGCACGGCCCTGGCCTGCGGGCTGAGGGCAATGGACTTGGCCGTGCGGGCAAACACACCACCGCCTTCGCTGATCAGCTCGGCGTTGTAGTCGGCCCAGCTGGAGCGCGGCAAATTGAACAGGCGCTGGCGCTCGGCAAAGCTGGTTGCGGTGTCGGGCGTGGGGTCGATGAAGATGTGGCGGTGGTCAAACGCCAGCACCAGCCGGATGTGCGGCGACAGCAGCATGCCGTTGCCAAACACATCGCCCGACATGTCGCCGATGCCCGCCACCGTGAAGGGCTGGGTCTGGGTGTCCAGCCCCAGGCCACGGAAGTGGCGCTTGACCGACTCCCACGCGCCGCGCGCGGTGATGCCCATTTTTTTGTGGTCGTAGCCGACCGAGCCGCCCGAGGCAAATGCATCGCCCAGCCAGAAGCCGTACTCGGCACTCACGGCATTGGCCGTGTCGCTGAAGGTGGCCGTGCCTTTGTCGGCGGCCACCACCAAGTAGGGGTCGTCGCCATCGTGGCGCACCACCTGGGCCGGGGGCACCACGTTGCCTTGCACCAGGTTGTCGGTCAGGTCGAGCAGGCCGCGCAGAAAGCTCTGGTAGCAGGCGATGCCTTCGGCCAGGGTGGCTTCGCGGTCGCTGGCGGGCGGGGCTTTTTTCAGGACAAAGCCGCCCTTGGAGCCCACCGGCACGATGACGGTGTTTTTGACCATCTGCGCCTTGACCAGGCCCAGGATTTCGGTGCGGAAGTCTTCGCGCCGGTCTGACCAGCGCAGGCCGCCCCGCGCCACCTTGCCACCGCGCAGGTGAATGCCTTCCATGCGCGGCGAGTACACCCAGATTTCATACAGCGGCTTGGGATCGGGCACGTTGGGCATGTCGCGCGGGCTGAGCTTGAAGCTCATCACTGCCTTGCCGGGCTGGTACACGTTGGTGCGCAGCGTGGCCTGGATGGTGCCGAGAAACTGGCGCAGCACGCGGTCTTGCTCCAGGCTGCTGACTTCGGCCAGAGCGGCCTCGATGTCGGCCACTTTGGCCGCCACCTGTGCAGCCCGGTCGCCAGCCAGTGCGGGGTCGAAGCGCAGCGCAAACAGCTCGCTCAGCATCTGGGCCATGCCGGGGTTGTGGTTGAGCGTGTCTTCGATGTAGCTCTGGCTGAAGGCAAAGCCCAGTTGCTTGAAATAGCGCACATAGGCCCGCAGCACGGCAATGGCGCGGGCATCCAGCGTGGTGGTGAGTACCAGGCGGTTGAGCGGGTCGCTTTCTACCCGCTGCTGCCACACGGCCAGAAACAGGGCCTCGAAGCGGGGTTTGAGGCCGGGCAGATCGACGGGCTGTGCAAATTCCAGCCCCCAGTCGTGCAGCCAGCGGCCCTGGCCAGCCAGGGGGTAGGGGTATTCGTCCAGCACGCGGGCACCCATTGCCTCCATCACCGGGATGGCATCGGACAGGGTGATCTTGTCGGTGGCATAGGTTTTGAAGCGCACCTGGCCGCCGCGCTGGTACAGGTTCAGGGCCAGGGGCTGCTGTTGCCCCAGCTGGGCCAGTATCAGGGCATCGCGGGCGGCGGTGGTGGCATCGAAGTTTTCGCGGTAGGCGGTGGGGAAGGCTTGCACCAGTGCGGCCACGGTGGTGCTTTCGCCACCCTGGGCCAGCAGCGCGGCATGCACGCCGTCCACCCAGCGTTTGCAGGCCTGGGCCACCTGGGCTTCGAGGGCGGGCAGATCCACCAGGGTGGGCAGCCGTTTGTCACCGGCATGGTCGGCACGCAGCGTGTAGTGGATGCGGGCCAGCGGGCTGTCGGTCAGCATGGGCGTGAACTCGACCGAGGCCGCGTCAAACGCCTGTGTGAGCAGCTGGCCCAGTTTCACCCGCAGCTCGGTGGTGTACATGTCGCGCGGCACGTACACCAGCACGGAGGCCATGCGGCCATCGGCGGCGCGGCGCACAAACAGCCGCACCCGCTGGCGCTCTTGCAACCGCAGAATGCCCACCGCATGCTGCGACAGCGTGGCGGCATCCATTTGCAGCATTTCATCGCGCGGGTAGTTTTGCAGAATGCTTTGCAGGGCTTTGTGGGCATGGCTGCCTTTCACGACCCCGGCATCGGCCATGACCCTGGCCACATGCTGGCGCACGACCGGTATGTCTTCCACCGAGGCTGCATACGCCGCTGAGGTGTACAGGCCCACAAACCGGCTTTCGCCCACCACCTGGCCGCTGGCATCCAGCCGCAGCACGCTGATGGCATCCAGCCAGGCGGGGCGGTGAACGGTGGAGCGGCGCATGGCCTTGGTGGACTGCACCAGCACCCGGCTGGCCACGGCATCGGTGGCTTGGCGGGCGGGCAGGGCACCGTCCGGGGTGTGCCTGAGCAGGCCCAGCGCCGTGCCGGGTACGGCCACTGGTTGACCCGATGGGCTGCCGGAGGATGGGTCGGCAGGGCCGAAGGCGTAATCCTGCACGCCCATGAAAGTGAAATGGCCGTGCTCCAGCCAGCTGAGCAGGGCCTTGGCTTCGTCGGCCTCGGGCGTGTCCAGTGCGGTGAAGCTGGCGTTGAGCAATTGCACCCGCGACAGCATGGCCCGCCAGTCATGCACCGTGGCCCGCACGTCACGCAGCGTGTTTTCGATGGTCTGGCACAGCGTCGCGCCGTCGGAATCGGCGGCCAGGCGGTCGGTTTCCACCAGCATGCACGACACCACGCGGCTGCTGCCGTCGGGGTGGGCTGGTGTGTCGGCGGCATCGGCCACTTCGGTGATGTGGCCCTGGGCATCGCGGCTCACGCGCAGCAGGGGGTGAACAATCCAATGCACCGTGCGCCCGGTGCGGTTGACGGCCATGCTGACCGAATCGACCAGAAACGGCAGGTCGGGGTGGACGATCTGCACCAGCATGCCGGTGGGCCGGGCGAGGCTGGCGGGCAGATCGAGTGTGCGCACACAGCCCTCGCCAGCCGGGGTGGCCAGCAGCAGCGCATGGTGGGCATCGGCCACTGCCGACAGAAATTGGGGTGAACGTGCTTGCAGCTCTTCGGGGTCGGCAGCGGCAAAAAACAAGTCCAGAAAGCTCGATGTCATGGTCAAACTCCTGTGGGGTTGAAGGCGGGGTACGCCAGGGTGGGCGGATTCTAGGAGCGGGTTTCCCTGTTTCGGTGCATCAGGCACCGATTGCATGGGGCCATGCAAGGGGTGTATGCATTCGGCGCATAACCTGGGTTTGGCTTGTTGTCAGGAGTGGCTTTGTGGCGGTGTGTGCACCACCAGTCGCCTGTGCGGCAGCGAGCAACACCTGTGACACCCCGCCCGACCATGGCAACCGGACAATGCGCGGCGCATGTGCTCGTGCGTGCTGGCAGACGGCTGTCGGTCGGCTCGCTGTCGTGCTTTTGTCTCCAACCAGCGAGGTCGCCTGATGAACACCGTGGAAACAGACCGTTCTGCCGGGGGCATGCCCCGCCAACTGACCCTGAAAGCCGCAGATGGCTATCCGCTGTCAGCGGTCATCTACCCGGCTGCTGGCCAGGCCAGGGGGCACCTGGTCGTGGCCGGTGCCACGGGGGTGCCGCAGGGCTTTTACAGGCAGTTTGCCCAATACGCTGCCGAACAGGGGTACACCACCCTCACGCTGGACTACCGGGGAATCGGCGCATCCCGCCCGGCCAGCCTCAGGGGCTTTGACATGCGCTACATGGATTGGGCCGAGCTCGATCTGGCAGCGGCGGTCGATCACATGGCAACCGACGGGCTGCCGCTTTTCATGGTCGGCCATTCATTCGGAGGGCATGCCTTCGGGGCGCTGCCCAACCACGACCGGGTGGCACGCTTTTTCACCTGTGGCACGGGGGCAGGCTGGCACGGCTGGATGCCCAAGACCGAGCAATGGCGCGTGCGGCTGATGTGGCATGTGCTCAGCCCGCTGATCACCCGCTGGAAGGGCTACCTGGCCTGGAGCTATCTGGGCATGGGCGAAGACCTGCCGCTGGGTGTGTACCGTGACTGGAAGCGCTGGTGCGGTTTTCCGCGCTATTTTTTTGATGATCCCGCCTCAGCGGCCCACATGACGGTGCAGTTCAGCCGCGTCACCACGCCCATCGTGGCCGCCAATGCGCTGGATGACCGCTGGGCCCTGCCGGCTTCCCGCGATGCCTTCATGGCTGGCTACCGCAACAGCCCCGTGCGAGCCCTGGATCTGGACGGGCCCCGGCTCGGCCTGGGCCACATCGGACACATGGGTTACTTCCGCCGCCATGCCCGGCCGCTGTGGGATGACATGCTGGCCTGGTTTGCCGAGCACCCGGCCTGACCGCCGGATCTCAGCCGCCCAGTGCCCGCGCCACAAAGTCCCGCTTCACCGTGGTTTTCGGCACCTTCATGCTGAAGAAGCGGCGCACATCGTCCTCCATGCACATGCCGTGCATGTAGTTGTAGATGGCTTTTTTCAGGCCCGCGCCCAGGGTGTCGTGGTCCACGCCGGTGGGGTCGGTGAAGCCCACGTCGTTGCGGGCAAAGGTCAGCGGCTGGCCATCCGGGCCGGTGGGCGGGGCGGGCAGGGGGTGCAGCTTCACGCCGTAGTCTGCCGGGTTCAGCCCCACGGGCGAATGCACGGTGCAGGCAAAGCGGTGCCAGAAGCCGCTCTGTATGCACCCGGCCTCGAACAGCTGGCGCACGTATTCCAGCGCGTCCACCGTGTCCTGCACCGTCTGGGTGGGAAAACCGTACATCAGGTAGGCATGCACCAGCACCCCGGCATCGGTGAAGGCCTGGGTGACGCGGGCCACCTGCGCCACATCCACCCCTTTTTTCATCAGCTTCAGCAGCCGGTCGGAGGCCACCTCCAGCCCGCCCGATATGGCAATGCAGCCGCTGTCGGCCAGCAGTCCGCACAGCTCGGGGGTGAAGGTTTTTTCAAACCGGATGTTGCCCCACCAGCTGA
>CALMMY010000259.1 GCA_937868695.1 uncultured Comamonadaceae bacterium | reverse complement strand
ATGAAAGCAATGCATGCCACTGATCACCGATCCAGTTTTTTACGCGGTGTCGATTCCAGCTGTGTTGCTGCTGGGCCTGAGTAAAAGTGGTTTTGGAGCCGGTTTTGGCTCTCTGGCCGTTCCCATGATGGCGCTGGTCACCACGGTTCCCAAGGCTGCGGCCATTCTCATGCCGCTGCTGTTCGTCATGGATGTACTCACGCTCAAAGCTTTTCGCAAAGAGTTGGATTGGAAGCTGTTGGCCTTCATGTTGCCTTGGGGGCTGCTCGGCATCGTGGTCGGGGCCTTGCTGTTCAAAATACTGCACGCGCAAACCGTTGCGGGCATGGTGGGTATTTTTGCCTGGGCATTTCTGGCGCAAAGAAAGCTTTTCCCACCAAAGGCCCATGCACCTCCCCCAAGCAAAACCTGGGGGGCGCTGATGAGCGCTACATCCGGCTTCACCAGTTTTGTATCGCATTCAGGCGGGCCGCCCATCAACGCCTACGCCATTCCACTCAAACTGGCACCAACTGTCTTCACAGGCACGATGGCAGCTTACTTTTTTGTCATCAACCTGAGCAAATGGTTGCCCTACGCTTTGTTGGGCCTGCTGGATGTGGGCAACTTCACCACTTCACTGGTACTGCTGCCTTTCGCTCCATTGGGTGTGTGGATGGGCGTGAAAATCGCCCGCAAAATCAGCCCAGTTTGGTTTTACCGGCTGGTAGATTGGGGCATGTTCTTGACTGGTGCCAAACTGATTTGGGATGGTTTTTTCTCCGGTTGAACGAACGGGGCCTGAACTCAATGGCCCTCGGCATTGGCTAAACTCATCGACCGATAGGGTGACACCCCAGCCAACCCCATGCTTGATCCACATCTTGCGGGGTTCCAAGCAAACTCTTTTGTTGATCTTTCCAACTGAACAATGCCCTCCCAACACACTGCATCCACTGTCCCCACTGAAATCGCTCCCGGCCTTGTGATTCAGGGAGTGGAGCCTCCTCTGAAATTGGCCGACTTCAAACTGATTGCGTTTGACATGGATTCCACGCTCATCAACATCGAGTGTGTAGACGAGATCGCCGATGCCGCCGGGCGCAAAGCGGAGGTGGCCGCCATCACCGAAGCGGCCATGCGAGGCGAAATCACCGATTACAAGGAAAGCCTCCGTCAACGTGTGGCCTTGCTGAAAGGGGTAACGGTGGCGCACATGGAAGAGGTGTACACCCAGCGCCTGCAACTCAACCCCGGTGCAGCTGAGCTGGTGGCGGCCTGCAAGGCAGCGGGGCTGAAAGTGTTACTGGTGTCGGGCGGATTCACGTTTTTTACCGACCGCATCCGCCAGCGCCTGGGTATTGACTTTGCCCGCTCCAACGTGCTGGAGGTGGGCAGCAGCCCAAACTGCGGCACCCTGACCGGGCGCATGGTCGATCAACCTTGGGGCGATATTTGTGACGGTGCCGAAAAGCGCCGTACCCTGCTGGAGGTGGCCACACTCATGGGCATCAGTCCCAGCCAATGCATTGCGATGGGCGACGGAGCCAACGACCTACCCATGATGGGCGTGGCCGGTCTGTCGGTGGCCTACCACGCCAAACCAGCCGTGCGCACTCAGGCCAATGTGGCCATCAACGCAGGGGGACTGGATCGCCTGCTTGAAGTGGTCAGCTGACACATGGAAACCGGCACCAGTGGCTGGCCTGCGCGGGCTTTGGCTTACCTGAAGGGGAGCTGGCGCACGCACTTGGGCACGGTGGCGCTGGCCTTGGTCGCCATGCTGGCAGTGAATGCCTGGCAAACCCGCCATGCACCCAGCGGGCAAGCCCCCAATTTCATTGCCACCGCGCTGCTGGGGCCTGGCACCCGCCCCATTGCTGGCGTGGCCAACGGCACAGAATTGAGTCTGGAACAATGGCGGTCGGCACACCCTGGGCGTGCGGTGGCTATTCACATCTGGTCGGACTGGTGCCCGGTTTGCAAGATGGAGGATTCTTCTGTCACTCGTGTGGCCGCAGACTGGCCGGTGCTGACAGTGGCCAGCCGCTCTGGAGAAGCGGCGCAAGTCACCAAGTACATGTCACGGCAGCAACTGCCTTGGGTGGCCGTTCTGGATCCCCGAGGGGCTGTATCCAAAACATATGGGCTGGTGGCTGTACCAGCCTGGGTGGTGCTGGATGCGAACGGCCACATCCGCAGCGTGACCACCGGCTACACCACAGAGCTGGGCATGCGTACCCGGCTCTGGTGGGCCAGTTTTTTCTGACGCTACTTTTTTTCTTTCGGAACCGCAAACATGCTGACCCCCACGGCAATCAGCACAAGTGGCCACCAGGTGGAGATAACCTCACGCAAGCTGATGTTGATCAGCCCCAGGTTGGACAGCAAAAAGTAGCTGCCCACCACAATCAGCACGATGGCCGCGATGTTGCCCCGCATGGTGAAATTCCTTGTGTGTGAGTGATGGGGATGAATCAGGCGGAAGCCTTGAGGGCGGCAGCCAGACGGCCCACACCTTCGACGATCTTGTCCGGCCCCACGGTGGCAAAGCTCAGGCGCAGGGTGGCGTGGTCGGGGTTGGTGGCATAGAACGGGGTGCCGGGCACAAAGGCCACGCCCTTGTCGATGGCGCGCTTGGCCAGCTCGTTGCCGTTAGCCAGTTGGCCATCTGCGCCCGTCAGGCGTGCCCAGACGAACAGGCCGCCCTTGGGTGCAACGAATTCGATGGCATTGCCCAGCTCGCGGTGCAGCGCATCGCACATGGTGTGGGCACGCTCGGCATACACGGCACGCACTTTGGCCAGGGTGGCGGGCATGCGCCCGGCTTGCAGATACTGGGCAGCAGTGGCCTGGGCAAAGGTACTGGTGTGGGCATCGCTGAACTGTTTGCACATGGTGGCCTTGGCCAGCAG
>CALMMY010000258.1 GCA_937868695.1 uncultured Comamonadaceae bacterium | reverse complement strand
CGCCGCCCGCCATCCGCGTGCTGTTTGTGCTGCTGCCGCACAGCCTGACGCTGGACTGGGCCGGCCCGGCGGAGGTGCTGCGCTCGGCCAACAGTGTGTTGCGCGGCATGGGCCAGCCGCCCCGGTTTGAGCTGGGTTTTGTGGGGCCGCTGGCCGAGCCGGTCACGTCGGTGGGCGTGTGCCTGAGCGGGGTGTTGCCCCTGCCCCCGCTGCAAGCCGATGCCGCCCGCCCCACCTGGGTGGTGCTGGTGGGCGAGCCGGGCGAGCGCATGCACACCGACACGCCCGCCGCGCAAGATACCCTGCACTGGCTGCGCGGGCTGCGGCCCGTGGCGGGCCAGCTGGAGCTGGTGACGGTGTGCGCCGGTGCGGTGCTGGCAGCGCACGCGGGCCTGCTGGCCGGGCGCGAGGCCACCACGCACCACCACCATCTGGATGAGCTGCGCCAGGCCGACCCCACCTGCCGGGTGCTGGCCAACCGGGTGTGTGTGACCGACGGCCCGGTGTGCAGCAGCGCGGGCGTGACCACGGGCATCGACCTGATGCTGCACCGCGTGTCGGGCGTGTGCGGGCCGGTGGTGGCGGCGCGGGTGGCGCAGGCGCTGGTGGTGGCGCTGCGCCGGGGGCCGAACGACCCGGAGCTGTCGCCTTTTTTAAGCCACCGCAACCACATGCAGCCCGCCGTCCACCGGGTGCAGGATGCGGTGAGCCAGTCGCCCCAGGCCGACTGGACGGTGCAGCGCATGGCCGAAGTGGCCTGCACCTCGCCCCGGCACCTGGCGCGGCTCTTTGCCCAGCACGCGGGGCTGGCCCCGCTGGCCTATGTGCAAGGCATCCGGCTGGACGTGGCCGAGGCCGCCCTGCGCAGCGGGCGCAATGTGGGCCAGGCAGCAGAACTGGCAGGCTTTGCCTCCGACCTGCAACTGCGCCGCACCTGGAAGCTGGCGGCCAAGCCGGGCACGCCGAGGGGGGCGCGGGTGGTTGGTGGCGGGTAAGGCGTAGGCACCCAACCCTGCGCGGTCGGCATCGCCGCGTTCAACTCACGCTGTCTCCACCTCAAACCCCACAATGTTCCGGTCGTTCTTGCTGAATTCCACGCCCACCAGGTGAATGGGCTCGCCCCGGTCGCGGTATTTGTCGGCGTAGCCCATGTCTTTGATCTGCTGTAGCGCCCGCCCTTGCGGCACCAGCTCCACCACCTTGAACTCGAACACGAACACCTGGGCATTGAACAGCACCGCCATGTCAATGCGGCCTTTGTTGGTGGTGTCTTCCAGCCGAATGTCCAGCCCCAGCGCAGCAAAGTGACTGTAAAAAATGCTGGCCCAATAGCCTTCAAACTGGGCAATGGGGCTGTTGCGGTACCAGTCGTGCGGAATGCTGGCAAAAAAGGCCTGGAACAGGGTTTTCAGGCCCGTGAAGTCTTGTGCCTGCAACAACCTGTACAAGCGCCCAATGTGCGGCCCCGGAGTGGACGGGTTGCCCACAAGGTATTGCAACAGGCTGTCGTTCAGGCTGGCCTGCACCTCCAGGTTGGGGTACTTCAGTGTCACTTCCATGCGCCCCGGTATGCGCCACACATGGTCAATGGTGAGGTAGCCCGCCTGAAACATCAGCGCCTCGGGCGGTATGTTGTCCACATCAAAGGTGGACAGCAGGGTTTCGGTGGCCACCAGGCGGCCAATGTCGGGGGTGAAAGTTTCGGCTTTTGCCAGCAATTTGACGAGAAAAGTGGGGGTGCCGGTTTCAAACCAGTAGGGCTTGAATTCGCGGTTGCGAAACAGCAGCAGCAAGTCAAACGGGTTGTAAACAGGCTCGCCCAGCCAGTTGTAGCCGTTGTACCAGCGGCGTATTTCTTCGCGGTCCAGCCCCGGCAGCTCGGGCGCGAACACGGTGTCCACGTCTGCGTCGGTGTAGCCGCAGATGGCACTGTAGCGGGAGTCAAGGGTGATGTCTTTGAGGTGATTCAAGCCAGAAAACAGACTCACCTTGCTGAACTTGCTCACCCCGGTGATGAACACAAAGCGCAGGTGTTCGTCGGCATCTTTGAGCACGCTGTAAATGTCTTTGAGACCCTCGCGCATATCCAACGCCACCGCGCTGTCGGTGATGTTGTCCAGGATGGGTTTGTCGTATTCATCCACCAGCACCACCGCTGTCTGGCCGGTTTGGGCATGGGCTTGGGCAATGAGTTGAGAAAAGCGCCCGCTCAACGATGTGTGGGTGCAGGACAGGCCCAGGCGATCCTGGTTGTCTTGCAGCAGCTCGCCCAGCCTCTCGTCCAGCGCAGCCCGGTTTTTCAGCACGCCACCACCAAAACTGATGCGAATGACCGGGTGCGTGCGGCTCCAGTCCCACCGCTCGTCGGCAACCAGGCCATGAAACAGCGACCGTTTGCCCTCAAACATTTGCTTGAGCGTGTCCAAAAACAGGCTTTTGCCAAAGCGGCGCGGGCGGCTGAGAAAGTAGCAGTTGCCGCTCTGCGCCAGCTCCACGGCGTAGCCGGTTTTGTCCACATAGTAGTGGCCATCGTCGCGTAGCTTGGCGAAGGTTTGTATGCCAATGGGCAGCTTTTTGCGGGACAGGGCAGGCAGGGCGGTCATGCTTGAATTCTGGCACGCACGCCAGTTTTTGGGTGATGCCACTGGGCGCGGGTGGCTTAGCCCATCAGCTCCAGCCAGCGGGCGCGGATGGCGGTGTGGTCGATGGCGGTGGGTTCTTTGATGAGGTAGCTGCCCAGATCGTCGGCGGCGCGGTTGAGTTGGCCCAGCTCGGCCAGCACCAGGCCCCGGTCGCGCAGTTCTTCGTGGGCATCGGGCAGCAGGCGCACCAGGCGCTCTTGAACGGCCAGCAGGCGCGGCCAGTCTTCGGCGGTGCGGTGGATTTCTTTCAGGTTGCGCAGCATGCGGGCCACGATGTCGCGCGGCGGGCAGGGTTGCAGGTACAGGCCCAGGGGTATTTCGTTCTCGCCGGTCAGGCCCTGGGCACGCTGGAAGGGCTCCAGCCGCTCCAGCAATTCTTCGCGGCTGAGCGACTGGCCGGTGAAGGGATCGATCACCACTTGCCCTTGTGCCAAGCTGGCCTTGACCATGAAGTTGCCCGGAAACCCCACGCCGCACACATTCAGCCCCAGGCCCTGGGCCAGCTCCAGCCACAGCACGGCCAGGCTGACGGGGATGCCGCGCCGGGTGCGCAGCACCACGTTCAGGTAGCTGTTGTCGGGGTCGTGGTAGTCGTTGACGTTGCCGCCAAAGCCCATGTCGCGGTAGAAAAACTGGGCCAGCGCACGCAGGCGTTGCAGCTGGGGGGCATCGGCGCTGATGCGGCGGCGCAGCCGGGCCTGCAATTGATCCACATCGCCCAGCACCTGCTGGATGTCGAGGTCGGGGTACTCGTCCTGCGCCAGGCTGGCGGCGGCCTCCAGCAGCGGAAAGTGGTCATCGTCTTGCACCAGGGAGGTGAAGTAGTCCAGCGCGGTGGGGGGTGCAGTCAGAAAGGGCATGGGCAATCGGTGGGGGTGTACCGGCCAAAGGTAGCGCAAAACAGCCACCCTGGCTACGCACTGGGGTTATGCCGGGGCGGTTTGTCGGGTCAGGCAGCCTTGCGGGCAAACTGTTTCAGGCGCACGCCCAGCACAGTCAACACCACAAAATACAGAGCACCCGATGCAATCAGAACCAGGGCAAGCAGGCCAATTCGCTGCAATTTTTCTGCGGCCAGGGCAATCCAGTCGAAGTGCTGGGCAGCCCACCACAGAAACAGCCCCAGCAGCCCGCTGCCCGTGCCCACCTGCAAGCCAAACTTGCCCCAGCCGGGCAGGGGTTTGAACAGGCCACGGCGGATGAGGCCGATCAGCAGCCACAGCGCGTTGATCATGGCCCCCAGCCCGATGGACAGCGCCAGCCCGGCGTGGGCCAGGTGGGGCACGAACAGCAGGTTCATGAGCTGGGTGAGGCAGAGCACGGCCACGGCAATCATCACGGGGGTTTTGATGTTCTGGCTGGCGTAAAAGCCGGGGGCCAGCACCTTGATGGCCACCAGCCCCAGCAGGCCCACGCCGTAGCCGGTGAGGGCGAGCGCGGTTTGCTCTACGTCAGAGGATTTGAAGGCACCGTAGTGGTACAGCACGGCCACCAGCGGCTTGGCAAAGGTCAGCAGGGCCACGGCGCAGGGCAAGGCCAGCAGCAGCACCAGGCGCAGGCCCCAGTCGAGCAGGTTGCTGTAGCGGGCCGTGTCTTTGGCGGCGCTGGCTGCCGACAGCTGGGGCAGCAGCACCGAGCCCAGGGCCACGCCCAGCATGGCGGTGGGAAATTCCATCAGCAAGTCGGCATACGACAGCCAGCTGACGCTGCCTGGCGTGAGGTGCGAGGCAATTTGCGTGTTGATGAGCAGCGACACCTGGGCCACGCTCACGCCCAGCAGCGCAGGCAGCATCAGGCGGGTCACCTGGCGGGTGCCGGGGTGGTGCCAGGCGGTCTTCAGGCTGCGCCAGCGCAGGCCGATGCGGGGCAGCAGGCCCAGCCGGTGCAGCACGGGTATCTGCACCCCCAGTTGCAGCAGGCCACCGCACATCACGCCCACCACCATCGCGTAAATGGGTTGCACACCCATGCGCTCAAACCACGGCGCACCCCACAGGGCGGCTGAAATCATGCACAGGTTGAGCAGCACCGGAGTGGCGGCGGGCACGGCAAAGCGTTTCCAGGTATTGAGAATGCCGGCGGCCAGCGCCACCATCGACATGAAGCCGATGTACGGAAACATCCAGCGCGTCATCAGCACCGCCGCCTCGTAGCCGCCGGGGCTTTGCTGCAAGCCGCTGGCCATGGCCCACACCAGCCAGGGCGCACCCAGCACACCGGCCAGGCAGGTGAGCACCAGCGCCCAGGCCAGCACGGTGGCAATCTGGTCGATCAGCACCTTGGTGGCGGCCTCGCCTTCGGTCTGCTTCAGCCCGGCCAGCACGGGCACAAACGCCTGGCTGAACGCACCTTCGGCAAACAGGCGGCGGAACATGTTGGGAATGCGGAAGGCCACATTGAACGCATCGGTCAGCGGACTGGCCCCGAACATGGCGGCCATGAGCAACTGGCGCAACAACCCGGTGATGCGCGATGCCAAAGTGAGCAACGAAATGATGGAGGCGGCTTTGAAGAGGTTCACGGCGGGCAGTGTACGGGCAGCAATTCTCATTTTGCGCACGGCGGTGGCTATGCGTCGGATATGACCAATTGGCCAGCGGTCTGTCCGTTGTCCGTCAGCTGGTCTGTCCGGGTTGGGTGGCGTTGCTTCGCTCTGCTGATTCGGGCTGGCGTTACCTCACTCTGCGCCCGGACAAGGGGTGAGCCGTCCTCCGCACACTGCGAGCAGAGATTGTCGGAACGGCTCACCCCTTGCCCGTGCGATCCCGTGTGTGCCTGCACCGAAATGCGGGGACAAAAAACAACCCGCATTTCTGCCTGCGCACCCACACGCAGCGCAGCGAGCCGTGACGGGATGGCGG
>CALMMY010000257.1 GCA_937868695.1 uncultured Comamonadaceae bacterium | reverse complement strand
CGCAACCGCCGCGCCGCCCTCAGCTTCTGGGATGCCGACCACGGCGATGGCCGCGCCGATGCACTGGCCTGGCTCGACGAGCTGCTGCACCGCGAGGGCGTGGACAACGCCAGCGGCGAAGTCTGGCTGCACACCTATCCGCGCGTGTTCGGCTTCACCTTCAAGCCCGTCAGCTTCTGGCACTGCCACGCCGCCGATGGCTCGCTGGCCGCCATCGTGGCCGAGGTCAACAACACCTTCGGCGAGCGCCACTGCTACCTGCTGGCCAACCCGCGCTATGGCCAGCCCACCCAGGCCCGCAAGGTGTTCCATGTGTCGCCCTTCTGTGCCGTGCAGGGCGACTACCGTTTTGTGTTCATGCGCACCACCGCGCCCGAGCGGCTGGTGGCGCGGGTCGATCTGGCTGATGACTATGGGCCGCTGATCCACACCAGCATCAGCGGCCAGCTGCAACCGCTCACCCCGGCCAGCCAGCGCCATGCCCTGTGGGCCTACCCCGCCATGACGCTGGGCGTGGTGCTGCGCATCCACTGGCAGGCCCTGCAACTGTGGGGCAAGCGGGTGCGGTTTTTCCGCAAACCGGCTCCGCCCGCCCAATTCCTGACGCGCTGATCCCCCTTCCTTGGCCAACTCATTGCCCCTGACTGACCATGACCCTCCGCACGCCCACCCCCTCCGCCGCCCTGCCTGCCGCCACAGCAGGCCAGTCATCCGCCCAGGCCCGGTCATGGCGGGGCGCACCCGCCGCCGCCCGCACCGTGCTGGCCCTGCTGGAGCGCCTGACCCACGGCAGCCTGCATGTGCAATGGCCCGATGGCAGCCACACCCGCCACGGCCAGCAGGGCGATACCGGCACCACCACCGCCGCCGCCGACCTGCACGCCCACTTGCACATCCGCCACTGGCGTGTGTGCAGCCAGGTGCTGCGCTCGGGCGACATCGGCTTTGCCGAAGCCTTCATCGCCGGTGACTGGACCACTCCCCACCTCACCGCGCTGCTGCGCGTGCTGGTGCGCAACCGCCGGGTGATGGAAGACGCGGTGTATGGCAGCTGGTGGGGCCAGCTGGCCTACCGGCTGCGCCACCTGCTCAACCGCAACTCCAAGGCCAACAGCCGCAAAAACATCCACGCCCATTACGACCTGGGCAACGCCTTCTATGCGCTGTGGCTGGACGACACCATGAACTACTCGTCGGCCCTGTTCGCCACCGCCGACACGCCCATGCGCGAGGCCCAGAACGCCAAGGTGCGCCGCGCCCTGCGCATGGCCGGGGTCAAGCCCGGTGACCGCGTGCTGGAAATCGGCTGCGGCTGGGGCGCACTGGCCGAAATGGCCACCACCGAATGCCAGGCCAGTCTGGTGGGCGTGACCCTGTCCACCGAGCAGCTGGACTGGGCACGCCAGCGCCTGGCCCGCCTGGGTGTATCCGCCCATGCCGACCTGCGCTTGCAGGACTACCGCGACATCGGCGTGACCACGCCCGATGCCCCCTTCGATGCCATCTGCTCCATCGAGATGGTCGAGGCCGTGGGCCGTGAATACTGGCCCACCTACTTCCAGGCCGTGCATCGCCTGCTCAAACCCGGTGGCCGCGCCTGCATACAGACCATCACCATCGACGATGCGCTGTTTGAGCGCTACCTCAAGTCCACCGACTTCATCCAGCAGTACATCTTTCCGGGCGGCTGCCTGCCCAGCCCCGGTGCCTTCCGGGCGCAGGCCCAGGCGGCCGGGCTGGAGGTGGTGGATGAACTGGCCTTCGGCCCCGACTACGCCGAAACCCTGGCCCAGTGGCGCACCCGCTTTCTGAAAGCCGAGGCCGAGGTGCTGGCGCTGGGCTTTGACCAGCGGTTTCTGCGCATCTGGGAGTTCTACCTGGCCTATTGCGAAGCGGCGTTTGCCGAAGGCAACACCAGCGTCATGCAGTTCACGCTGCGCAAACCCGGCTGAGACGGACTGTGCGCACAAGCCCCTTTTTGACGCGCCGACATGTTCTGCGCATGGCGACCGGGCTGGGACTGGCCGTTGGCACCGCCTGTGTCGGTGCCACAGGGCAGCCCATTCCCGGCTGGCTGGCTGCCCGGCTGCCCGGTGCGGATCTGCGAGGCCAGGGGCGGCTGCGGTTTTTCGGGCTGGACATCTACGACGCGCTGCTGTGGACCGCGCCCGGCTTTGACCCGGCCAGCTTCGAGCGCCATGCCCTGGCCCTGCAACTGGTGTACCGGCGCGGCCTGGTGGGCGAGCAGATTGCCGAACGCTCGCTGAAAGAAATGCGGGCGCTGCCCGGTTTCGATGCCAGCCGTGCCGAAGCCTGGCTGGCCCGCATGAAAACCCTGTTTCCCGATGTGTCGGCCAACGACCAGCTGGTCGGCCTGTACCAGCCGGGGGTGGGTGTGGGCTTCTGGCTCAACGGGCAGCCGCGCGGCGACGTGGCCGATCCGCTGTTTGCCCGCCTGTTCATGGGCATCTGGCTGTCGCCCCAGACTTCCGAACCCAGGCTGCGCCAGGCGCTGCTGGGTCTGGCCGCACCGTGAGGCCGATGAACGCCATGACCACGACCGCAGACCATTCTCCTTCCGCCGCCTTCGAGGGGCCGCGTGGCTGGGTGGAGGGGGTGCGCTACGGCTTCATGGCGTTTCCGCTGGCGTTCGTGGCCCTGCCGCTGTACGTGCTGTGGCCCAACCACTTTGCCCGCGCCTGGGGTGTGCCGCTGGCTGCACTCGGGGCGCTGCTGCTGGCCGTGCGCCTGGCCGATGCCCTGATCGACCCGCTGCTGGGCCAGATGGTGGACGCGCTCGGTCGGAAAAAAGATACATACAAAAAATCCATTCTGCGCCTGTCTGGCATGGGTTGTGTGCTCTTGCTGCTTGGGTTCGTGGCGCTGTTTTTTCCGCCCGCTGCACTGGCGGGCAACCAGGCGGGTCTGCTGGCCTGGGCCGGGCTGGCGCTGGTGTTCACCTACCTGGCCTTCAGCGCCCTGACGGTGGCGCACCAGGCCTGGGGCGCACGCCTGGGCGGCACGGCTGCCCAGCGCAGCCGGGTGGTGGGCTGGCGCGAAGGGCTGGGTCTGGCCGGCGTGGTGGTGGCCTCGGTGCTGCCCACGCTGGCTGGTCTCCCGGCATTGGCCGCTGCACTGGCGCTGGCTTTGGCGGCAGGCTGGTGGCTGTGGAGCCGCGCGGTGGTGCCCACCGGGGGAGAGTCTGCTGTGTCTGCGGCAGCCTGTGCGGAGGGTGGTGCGGTGAACGGTTCGGTGGAGGGTGCTGCCCCGATGCCGGGGGCGGCCTGGTGTGTACCGCTGCGCCAGCAGGTGTTCCGCCGTTTGCTGGCGGTGTTTGTGCTCAACGGCATGGCCAGCGCCGTGCCCGCCACGCTGGTGCTGTTTTTTGTGCAAGACAGGCTGCAGGCCCCGGCGGCGCTGGAGCCGCTGTTTCTGGGCAGCTATTTTGTGTGTGCGGCGGGCGGCATTGCGCTGTGGCTGCGGGCGGTGTCGCGCTGGGGGCTGGCCCGCAGCTGGCTGCTGGGCATGGGCCTGTCGGTGGCGGTGTTTGCCTGGGTGCTGACGCTGGGGCAGGGCGACTGGCCCGCCTTTGTGCTGGTGTGCATGCTGTCGGGCGCGGCGCTGGGGGCCGATCTGGTGCTGCCCGCCGCCATGCTCAATGGTCTGGTGGCCGAACTGGGCCAGCGTGGCCGCAGCGAGGGGATTTACATGGGCTGGTGGAGTTTTGCCACCAAGCTCAACCTGGCGCTGGCCGCCGGGCTGGCCCTGCCGCTGCTGGGCTGGCTGGGCTACGCGCCGGGCCAGCAAGACCCGCAGGCGGTGCAGGCGCTGTCGCTGGCTTACGGCTTGCTGCCCTGCGTGCTCAAGCTGGGGGCCGCTGTTTTGCTCTACCGGTTTTTCATCCGTCAGGACTCACCATGACTGCTCCGTTGCCTACCCGTTCTGCCACGTTGCCCGCTGTGTCGGCTGCATCCGCCCTGCCTGCTGACGGTACCGTCCATGCTGCCAACGGTGCCACCAGCCGCCGCCAGCTGCTGCGCCGCGCCGGGGCGCTGGCCCTGCTGCCCGCCGCTGCGCTCCCGCTGGCCCTGGGTGGCTGCGCCAGCCACGACATCGAAACCTACCGCGCCGACAAGCCCGTGCTCGACCTGCGCAGCTACTTCAACGGCACGCTCGATGCCTACGGCATCTTCACCGACCGCTCCGGCCAGGTGGTGCGCCGCTTCACCGTGGTGATGGTCTGCACCTGGCAGGGCGACCAGGGCGTGCTGGACGAAGCCTTCACCTACTCGGACGGCACCACCGAGCGCCGGGTGTGGCGGCTGACGCAGTGGCCCGATGGCCGCTACACCGGCACGGCAGGCGATGTGGTGGGCGAGGCCCAGGGCCAGGCTCGCGGCAACGCATTCCGCTGGGGCTACACCCTGCGCCTGCCGGTGGACGGAAAAACCTACGACGTGCAGTTTGACGACTGGATGTTCCTGATGGACGAGCGCGTGATGCTGAACAAGGCCGTCATGACCAAGTGGGGCATCCGCCTGGGCGAGGTCACGCTGAGCTTTGTCAGGCGTAGTGCCTGAAATTTAAGAGAAATCTGGCATTTAAGCTTGCTGAAATTGCGTAAGCAGCTATCAAAAAAATGGAAAACCGCATGCACTTCTTCCCTTGGTTCAAGCCCCTGAACACACCCGTGACCGACTGGTCGGGGCGCGTGGTGTGGCTGGTGGGCGGCTCCAGCGGCATCGGGGCGGCCACGGCAGCGGCCTTGCACGCACGCGGGGCCAGGGTGGTGGTGTCGGCCCGTGGCGAGGTGGCGCTCAACGCGCTGTGCGCCGCCCACCCCGGCATGCAGGCGCTGGCGCTGGACGTGGGCGATGCCCAGGCCGTGGCCACTGCCGCCGCCCGGTTGACGGCCCTGCACGGCAGGCTGGACTGGGTGGTGTACTGCGCAGGCCATTACCGGCCCATGACCACGGCCAGCTTCGACCTGGCCGAGCACCAGCGCCACATCGGCGTGAACTACGTGGGTGCGCTGCATGTGCTGGCCGCCGTGCTGCCTGGCCTGCGGGCCCAGGGCCACGGCCACGTCAGCCTGGTCAGCAGCGTGGCGGGGTTTCGGGGGCTGCCCAACTCGCTGGCCTACGGCCCCACCAAGGCGGCGCTCACCCACCTGGCCGAAGTGCTGTACCTCGATCTGCAACCCCAGGGCATCGGAGTCAGCGTCATCCACCCCGGCTTTGTGCAGACCCCGCTGACGGCGCAGAACGCGTTTGAGATGCCCGCCCTCATCTCGCCCGAACAGGCCGCCGCCGACATCCTGCGCGGCTGGGAGGCCGGGGCCTTTGAGCTGCACTTTCCGCGCCGCTTCACGCTGTGGATGCAGCTGCTGCGCGTGCTGCCCAACCGCCTGTGCTTTGCCGCCGTGCGCCGCGTGACGCAAGCCAGCCACCCGTGACCACCATGCCCGCCATGTCTTCCACTCCCCCGGCCTCCGTACCGAATCCGGCTTCACCATCCTTGGCCCAGCCAGGCGGCCCATCGGCACAACGCTTCAGCACATCGGCCCCGGTGGCCAGGTTTGTCGATTATTTCGAGTGTTTGCAGCCTGCCGATCTGCCCCGGCTGGCCGAGTTCTATGCGCCGCAGGCCCGCTTCAAAGACCCGTTCAACGATGTGACGGGCGTGCCCGCCATCACGGCCATTTTCGAGCACATGTTTGCCAGCCTGCACCAGCCCCGGTTTGTGGTGACGCAGGTGGTGGAGCAGGGGAACCAGTGCTTTCTGACCTGGGAATTCCATTTCCGCTTCCAGCGGTTTGCGCCCGATCAGGCCCGCTGCATCCTGGGGGCCAGCCACCTGGTGTGGAATGCCGCAGGCCAGGTCAGCCTGCACCGCGATTACTGGGATGCTGCCGAAGAACTGTATGAAAAGCTGCCCGTGGTGGGCGCACTGATGCGCTGGCTCAGGCGGAGGGCGGCAGTGTCTCGATGAAGCTGGTGCGCTGGTTCAGCTTGGCGGCCAGGCGGGCCAGGTTGGGGTGGGCGCTGCGCCAGTCGATGTGGGGAAAGCGGAAATCCAGGTAACCCAGCGCACAGCCCACGGCCAAGTCCGACAGGCTGAGGTAAATGCCACTGCAATGCGGTTTGTCGCCCAGTCCCAGGCTCATGGTCCGCAGCGCGTGATCGATTTTGTCCATCTGCCTGTCAATCCAGGCCTGCGAGCGTTGCTCTGCCGTGCGGCCTGGCCAGGTGGCTTCCAGGCGGGCGAGGATGGCGGCATCCAGCAGACCATCGGCCAGGGCTTCCCAGGTTTTGACTTCTGCCCGTTCGCGGCCCGACGGGGGCAGCAGCTTGCCCACGGGCGACAGGGTGTCGAGGTATTCCACGATCACCCGCGAGTCGTGCAGCGCCTCACCACCGTCCATCAGCAGGCAGGGCACCTTGCCCAGCGGGTTGTAGCGGGCCATCTGTGTGTCGGCAGACCACACGTCTTCGAGAACCAACTGGTAGTCCAGCTTCTTTTCCGCCATCACGATGCGGACTTTGCGCACATACGGGCTGGTGAGTGATCCGATCAGTTTCATGGTGTTGGTCTGTGGGGCTGAAAGAGGACAAATTGTAGGCAGGCCCAGTGGTTGTGATGTTCCAAGGGGTGATCACCGGGGGAAACCCGCATGGCCTGCCTACAATTCAGGCCCATGTCCACATCCAAACCCATTCCCACCTCCAGCAACGGCCAGTTTTCCGCTGTGGCTGCCCTGTCTCCGCTCGATGGCCGCTATGCCGGCAAACTCGCCTCCCTGCGCCCGCTCATGAGCGAGCTGGGCTACATGCACCGCCGTGTGCAGGTGGAAGTGGCCTGGTTCATGGCCCTGAGCGATGCCGGATTTGCCGAATTCAAACCCCTGTCGCCCGGTGCCCGCACCTACCTGCTGGGTCTGGTGAAGAACTTTTCCGAAGCCGATGCCAACGCCATCAAAGAGATTGAAAAAGTCACCAACCACGACGTGAAGGCCGTGGAATACTGGATCAAGTCCAAGTTTGAAGCCCGGCCAGAGCTGGAGCGGGCCGCCGAATTCGTCCACTTTGCCTGCACCAGCGAAGACATCAACAACACCAGCCACGCGCTGCAACTGCGCTCTGGCCGCGATGTGGTGCTGCTGCCCGCCCTCGACCGCATCCTGCTGAAGCTGCG
>CALMMY010000256.1 GCA_937868695.1 uncultured Comamonadaceae bacterium | reverse complement strand
CTGTGGGGGTTCACATTGCTGACGGTCATTCCCGCAGTTTTGTTTTGGCGCAATACCTTTGTATTGATGTTGTTTTGCGGGTTATTTGTGGTGACGTATGTGACGGCCTATTTCACCATTGTGCGCTTCAAAGTCCCCCGCTGGATACGTCGTGGATTGCACCAGCATGAGATTGGCCGTCCTGGGCCTTATCGGTGATCTTTGCATTCACTGCGGCACAATTCGCTTCAGATCAATCAAGCCACAGGCACCCCCATGACCGACATCTCCCACATCGCACCCCGCGACAAAGCTGAAATTCTTTCCCAGGCGCTGCCTTACATCCGCAAGTACCACGGCAAGACGCTGGTCATCAAGTACGGCGGCAACGCCATGACCGAGCCAGCCTTGCAACAGGCCTTCGCTGAAGATGTGGTGTTGCTTAAGCTGGTGGGCATGAATCCGGTGGTGGTGCATGGCGGTGGCCCGCAGATTGAAACCCTGTTGCAACGCCTGGGCAAAAAGGGGCAGTTCATCCAGGGCATGCGCGTGACCGATGCCGAAACCATGGAGGTGGTGGAGTGGGTGCTGGGCGGTGAAGTGCAGCAGGACATCGTGGGCCTGATCAACGCTGCTGGCGGCAAGGCTGTGGGCCTGACCGGGCGCGATGGCGCGATGATCCGTGCCCAGAAGCTGCGCATGACCGACTCCAGAGACCCCAGCGTGGAACACGACGTGGGCCAGGTGGGCGACATCGTGTCCATCGACCCCAGTGTGGTCAAAGCCTTGCAGGACGATGCCTTCATTCCCGTGGTCAGCCCCATCGGCTTTGGCGAGCGCAACGAAAGCTACAACATCAATGCCGATGTGGTGGCGGCCCGTCTGGCCACCACATTGCAAGCTGAAAAGCTGCTGATGCTGACCAACATCCCCGGCGTGCTCGACAAGCAGGGCCAGCTGCTGACCGAGCTCAGCCCCCAGCGCATCGACGAGCTGTGTGCCGATGGCACCATCAGTGGCGGCATGATTCCCAAAATTGCCGGTGCGCTGGATGCCGCCAAGTCAGGGGTGAAGGCGGTTCACATCATCGACGGACGTGTGCCCCACGCCCTGCTGCTGGAGGTGTTGGGCGATCAGCCGTTCGGAACCATGATCCGTACCTGAGTGTTTTTTTGATAGCTGCTTGCGCATTTTCATCAGAAAAAATAGCCTAAAAGGCTGATAAAAATGAGACTCCTGCTGGTTGAGGACGATGTGATGGTGGCCAGCGGCATCAAGCTGGGGCTGTGTAACGCCGGTTACGCAGTGGACTGGGTGGGCAGTGCGGAGCGTGCGCTCGAAGCTGCGCAGTCCGAGGCCTTTGATGTGGCCATCATCGACATCGGTCTGCCCCGCATGGACGGCCTGGCGCTGACCACGGCGCTGCGTGCGGCGGGGCGCACATTTCCAGTGCTGATCCTCACGGCCCGCGATGCCCTGTGCGACCGTGTGCAGGGCCTGGACATGGGTGCTGACGACTACATGGTCAAACCCTTCGAACTGCCCGAGCTGCTGGCCCGCCTGCGTGCCTTGCTGCGCCGCTCGCAGGCCGCCACCTCGGCGGTGCTCAGCTTCGGTCCCCTCGAAATGGACACGGCCCACCGCACCGTCAGGGTAGGTGGCCAGCCGCTTGAAGTGGGGCCGCGCGAATGGACGGTGCTGGAGTATCTGCTGCTGCAAGCGCCCAAGCCCGCCGCCAAAGACAAGCTGCTGCAAGCCCTGACCGGGTGGGACAAGGAAATCACGCTCAACGCCATCGAGGTGTACATCTCGCGGCTGCGCTCCAAGCTGGAGACCTCGGGTGTGGTGTTGCGGGCCATCCGTGGGTTCGGGTACAGACTGGAGCTGGCCGAGCCTGCCGGTGGCGCAGCGAGCAAGGAGGGCGGAGTGGTTGTTGTGCCACCTGTGGCCGTGGATCGTCCGTCGCCAGCGCACGATGGCCCATGACGGGGCGGCGGCCGCAGCCTCTGTCGTGATGATGGGGGGCTTGCAGCGCAGATTGTTGCTGTTGCTGTTGTTGCCATTCAGCCTGGTGGTCATGGTCAGCGCCTGGTTGCACTACCAGACGGCGGGCACCGCTGCCGTGCAGCAAGACCAGCGCCTCACCCGGCTGGTGCCCATGCTGGGCGATTCGGTGGTGTCAGCCCTTGACAGCAATGGTGCGGTCTCTGCGGGTGTTCACCGTCTTGAGCACCCCCGGCCCCTGTTGCTGCTGGCTCCGCCGGTGGACGAGTTTCTGAACGAAAGCGACCAACGCACCGGCTACAGCATCCTGTCAGCCGATGGCCAGCTGCTGCTGGGCGATGCCTGGTTGCCCACGGTGCTGCCATCCACCGCCGAACCCGAATTCATGAGCGTGACAGACGGCGGGGTGACTTACCGTCTGATCGCCCAGCGTGTGCAGACCGCCGCTGGCGAGCTGATCGTGCAACTGGCCGATGGTTCCGATGCCCGCCAACAATGGCTGCACACCGTGCTGACCCGTGTGCTGCTGCCCAACCTGGTGTTGATGCTGGCCGCGTTTGTGGGCATACGCTGGGCGGTGGCGCGTGCGCTGCGGCCCCTCATGGTGCTGAAAACTGCGGTTGAGCGCCGCTCCCCCCGTGATCTCAGCCCCCTGCAGCCCGATGCCACCCCTGTGGAAGTGCGTCCCCTTGTGCATTCGCTCAATCGGCTGTTCGAGTTGGTCAATGCCCAGGCCGAATCCCAGCGACGCTTTGTGGCCGATGCTGCCCACCAGTTGCGCACGCCCATCGCCGGTTTGCAGGCGCAGATTGAGGCTTGGGGGCAGGCCACCAAGGGGCTGGATGCCCTTGGAACATTGAGCTTGCCGGTGGAGCAGGTCACGCGCTTGCGGACGGCTTGCCGCCGCACCTCTCAGTTGGCCAACCAGTTGCTGGCCCTCTCGCGGGCCGACTCCACCACCGCCGCCTCCCAGGCCATGCAGCGGGTGGACCTGAGCGTGCTGTGCGAAAACGTGCTCACCTTGCACCTGGATGCCGCATTGACCAAGCACATCGACCTCGGCCTGGAAGCCTTGCCCGTCCAGGTGGATGGCCACGAGTGGCTGCTGCGCGAGTTGCTCATCAACCTGGTGGACAACGCCCTGCGCTATACCCCCGTTCACGGTTGCGTGACTCTGCGTTGCGGTTTGGATGAAAGCCCCTGGCTGGAGGTGGAAGACAACGGCCCCGGCATTGCGCCAGCCGAGCGCGAACGGGTGCTGGAGCGGTTTTACCGTGTACCCGGTACGGCCGCCGATGGCAACGGTTTGGGGCTGGCCATTGCCGATGAGATAGCCCGCGCCCACGCCACCCATTTGCAGCTGGAGGCAGGCAAAGGTGGCCGGGGGCTGAAGGTGCGCGTCACGTTCAACGCAGCCTGATTGCCGCGCGTCGATTTTTCGGTGTCGGGGCATGGTGGTGGGCGGGTTTTCCCTTGGTTTTGCATGGGCCGGTCGGTGCAAATTGGCTGCAAAAGCACGCATTTGCGATCGTTAGGGGAAAAACTCTAGATAAATGAAGGCAAGTTCGACCAGCGACCAGGCTTTACCTGCAAAATAGCACGACCGTTCTTTTTGTGGGTTCACATGACTTCGCTTCGATCCGTTTCAACTCCCGGTTCTTTGGATGCCGCCGACCAGCTGCCCAAACGCAAGCCAGCACGCGCAGCGCGTTCACCCTCCAAGGGGCAGCTCAAGGGGCAGCAGACCCGCGCTGCCATTGTCGATGCGGCTCTGGGGTTGGCCGCCCATGTTGGGCTGGAGGGTCTGAGCATCGGTGCCGTGGCCGAAGTCATGCAAATGAGCAAGTCGGGCGTGTTTGCCCACTTCGGTTCGCGTGAAGAGCTGCAAATTTCGGTGGTGCGCGAGTACCACCAGCGTTTTGAGGAAGAGGTGTTCTTCCCCGCCGTGGCCGGAGCGCGTGGCCTGCCCCGCTTGCGGGCCTTGTTTGCCAACTGGATGAAGCGCACCAGCATCGAAATTGAGGCCGGGTGCATTTACATCAGTGGCGCGGTCGAGTTCGATGACCGCCCAGGCCCCGTGCGCGATGCGCTGGCCAGCTCCGTCAAAACCTGGCTGGTGGCCATGAACCGTGCCGTGGTGCTGGCCAAAAAAGAGGGCCACCTCAAGCCCGACACCGATGAGCAGCAGATGACCTTTGAAATCCACGGTCTCATTCTGGCCCTGCACTACGAAGCCCGCTTTTTGAAAACCCCCCATTCGGTCGAGCGTGCGTTGGCTGGTTTTGAGCGCATCGTGCGCGATCAGCAGCCAGTCGCCTCCGCCACCTCACCGGCCACGGTGTACCCCGTTTCCCCCTTGCATACCCCAGCCACTGCCGTGCGCTGAGTTCTCTATCCCTTTCGTTTTTCAGCAGGAGACAACCATGCCCGTTTACAACCCACCACTGCGCGACATGCAATTCGTGATGCACGAAGTGCTCAACGTCACCGCCGATTTGCAGACCATGCCCCAGCATGCCGAGCTGGATGCCGACACCATCAATGCCGTGCTGGAAGAGGCGGGCAAGTTTGCCTCCGAAGTGATCTTCCCGCTCAACATCAGTGGCGACACCGAGGGCTGCAAGCTCAACCGCGAGACCCATGAAGTCACCACGCCCACCGGCTTCAAGGAAGCCTACAAAACCTACGTGGAAGGCGGCTGGGCCGCGCTGAGCTGCGACCCCGAATTCGGAGGCCAGGGCTTGCCGCTGGTGGTCAACCAGTGCCTGTACGAAATGATGAACAGCGCCAACCAGGCCTGGACCATGTACCCCGGCCTGACCCACGGTGCCTACGCCTCGCTGCACACCCACGGTACGCCCGAGCAGAAGGCCACCTACCTGGCCAAAATGACCAGCGGTGAGTGGACCGGCACCATGTGCCTGACCGAACCCCACTGCGGCACCGACTTAGGGCTCATGCGCACCAAGGCCGAACCCCAGGCCGATGGCACCTACAAAATCACCGGCGCAAAAATCTTCATCAGCGCCGGCGAGCACGACATGGCCGACAACATCATCCACCTGGTGCTGGCCCGCCTGCCCGATGCGCCTCCCGGCATCAAGGG
>CALMMY010000255.1 GCA_937868695.1 uncultured Comamonadaceae bacterium | reverse complement strand
CCGCTCTCCGACTCAATCACAACCCCACACGAAAGGCCCATCATGGAGAGAAGACACATGCTCAAAACCCTTGGCACCTGGCTTGGCAGCATGGCATTGACCGCCTCTGCTTTGGCTGCACCGCCGTTTCCGCTGAAAAAAACCGAAGCCGAATGGCGAAAAATAGTCTCGCCCAGTGCCTATGCCGTGCTGTTTGAGCACGGCACCGAGCGGGCAGGTAGCAGCCACCTCAACGCAGAAAAGCGCCCAGGCACCTACATCTGCGCCGCCTGCAACCAGCCGCTGTTTGATGCGGCACATAAATATGAAAGCGGCACAGGCTGGCCCAGCTACTGGCAACCATTGCCGAATGCCATCGGTACATCAACCGACTACAAACTGATTTACCCTCGCACCGAATACCACTGTGCCCGCTGTGGAGGACACCAGGGCCATGTGTTCAACGATGGTCCACAACCCACGGGCAAGCGGTATTGCAACAACGGTGTGGCGCTCGCTTTTGTGCCCAAAGATCAGCCCCTGCCTGCACTGAGAACCTGAGAAAGCCGACAACCATGATCACCATCCGATTGCCATCCCAGCGGCCCGCCTTGTTTTCCCGTTCACGGGAGTGGTCTGCCATTGCCCGATTGGCATGGGCCGGGGGCGTGCTGCTCTCGGTGGCTGCCCATGCGCAAGCACCTGTCCCCGGTATGCACGCCAACGCCATGCAGTTGAAGGGTGCGCCCACCGCCACCGCTGTGTTTGCAGGGGGGTGTTTCTGGTGCATCGAAGCCGATTTCGAAAAAATGGCCGGTGTGCTGGAAGTGGAGTCAGGCTATACCGCAGGCAAAACCAACAACCCGACCTACGAAGATGTGAGCGCAGGTCACACCGGCCACACCGAGGCTGTGCGGGTGATTTATGACCCCACCAAAGTCAGTTACCCGCAGCTGGTGGTGTATTTCTGGCGGCACATCGACCCCAGCGTCAAAGACCGGCAGTTCTGTGATGTGGGCTCCCAGTACCGCAGCGGCATCTACTGGCAAAACGATGCAGAGCGCCTGGCGGCCCAGGCCAGCCGGGATGAGTTGTTGAAGTCTGGGCGGTTCAAACAAATCCACACCGAAATTCAGCCCGCTTCCAAGTTCTATCTGGCCGAGGACTACCACCAGAACTATTACAAGAAAAACCCGGTGCGCTACAACTACTACCGCTTAAGTTGTGGCCGTGATGCGCGCATCAAGAAGCTGTGGGAGTGAAGAAAGCGCAGCGGTGTGTGGCAGGCGGTTGGGGTCGCCAGGCCAGTTGACTCACTTCAGGTTGCCCGACAGGAACTGACGCAGCCGCTCGCTGCTGGGGTTGGCCAGCACTTCGCGCGGGTTGCCCTGGTCTTCGACCACACCTTTGTGCAGAAACATGACGTGGTTGGACACCTCGCGGGCAAAGCCCATTTCGTGCGTCACCACCACCATCGTTCGGCCTTCTTCGGCCAGGGCGCGCATCACGCGCAGCACCTCACCCACCAGTTCCGGGTCGAGTGCCGAGGTGGGTTCGTCAAACAGCATCACCTCCGGCTCCATGGCCAGGGCGCGGGCAATGGCCACCCGCTGCTGCATGCCGCCCGATAGGTGAGCGGGGTAGTGCCCTTCGACCTTGGCTTTGCCATCCCCGGCCAGGCCCACTTTGGCCAGGTATTTGTGCGCACGGGCTTCGGCCTCGGCCTTGGATATGCCCAGCACCTGCACCGGGGCTTCCATGATGTTTTCCAGCACCGTCAGGTGGCTCCACAGGTTGAAGTGCTGGAACACCATGGCCAGCTTGCAGCGCATGGCCTGCAGTTGCCGGTCGTCCACGGCCTTGAGCATGCCGTCCTTGGCCATCGTCAGCGGCAGCGGTGTGCCCGCCACCGAAATGGTGCCGCTGTTGGGGCGCTCCAGCATGTTGATGCAGCGCAGAAAAGTGCTTTTGCCAGAGCCACTGGAGCCGATGATGCTCACGCAGTCACCGGCATGGGCTGTGAGTGACACGCCTTTGAGCACCTGGTTGCTGCCATAGCTTTTGGTGATGTCTTTGACATCCAGTTTTTGGCTCATGGTCAATAAGTATGGAATGTTGAAAGATGTTGCACGCCGATTTGCGGTGCGTTATGCGCTCAGCAGCATGCCGCTGCGCAAGGGGCGTGTGCCGGAGACTTTGCCCACATCCAGCCCGGTGGTGGCCCAGCGCACGATGTGTCTGGCATACAGCACCCCAGCCACGGTGGCCACCACGGGGCTGACCTGTCCGGTGATGGGATGGATGACCTCCGCCACCACATCGCCTGCGGCAATGTCATCGCCCGGCTGCTTCAGGTAGGTCAGCACGCCGCTGTGCGGGGCCTGCAAAACCTCGGTGCCCGCCAGTGGCGTGGGTTGACAGGGCAGGGCGGGAATGGCAGGTGCATCCCCTTTGACGGCCCCCAGCCACACCAGATAAGCCATGAGTGCTGCCGCATCGGCCTGGGCAAAGTCATGGCGCACATCCGTCTGCCCGCGCAGTTCGACGGTGGTGCTGGCACAGCCCTGCCCAAAAGGATGGGCCGCCACAAACGCTTCACCGTGGCGGGCCGCGAGTTGCTGACGCAGTTGCCACCACACACCGCTCAGGGCTTCGTCGTAGCAGCGTCCGCCTGAACCCTCGGCCACCAGCACGGCACGCGCCCCCAGCAGGGCAGCCAGTGGCAACAGCGTGTCTGCGCACGGTGGTTCCATGTAAAGGTGCATGGCGGCTTCAAAGTCGCAATGCAGATCCAGCGCCACATCGGCATCGCAGGCCAGGTACATCAGCGTGTGGCGCAGGCTGTCCAGCTCGGTGACAGGTGGGTGGCGATCCAGCGCGGCATGCATGGCCGCACGGATGGTGGCCACATTGGCCTGCGGGTCGGCCCCGAGGCGGGTATCCACAGCATGCCCTTCTTCCATCAGCCAGTCGGCAAACGGTGGGTAATGGCGGTTGAAATTTTCGGCACTGGCCAGTTCAAAGCGGCCCAGCTGGCTGTGCAGCACCGTCTGGCTCAGCCCGATGGGGTTGGCCATCGGCACCAGCACCACCTCACCGGTGATCAATCCCTGGGCCTCGGCCTGTTGCAGCAGCTGGCGCAGGTGGTGCAACACCAGCATGCCAGGCAGCTCGTCGGCGTGCAGACTGGCTTGCAGCACCACTTTGGGAGCGGCCCCGGCCACGCCGAAATGCTGGCTGACCAGGGTGCGGCGGGTGCCGATGGCGGGCGAAATCAGCGGATGTTCAACTTCACGCATGGCGGTGTGCTTTAAAAATGGATAGCTGACTGCTCAATGCAAACAAGCCAAAACGGCCAATTTTTATCCATTCAGTGCTTGCGCGGTGCCAGGTGGGCCAGCCAGCGTCGTTCGGCCAGCTTGAACAGGCCGACCAGCATCAGCGTGAGCGTGGCGTAAATGGCCCCGGCGGTGATGAAGGCCTCGAACGGAATGTAGAAGTCGGCGTAAATCTGGCGGGCCGCGCCGGTGATGTCGAGCAAGGCGGGCACCGCACTGGCCAGCGAGGTGCTGTGCAGCATCATGATGACTTCGTTCGAGTAGCCGGGCAGGCTGCGGCGCATGGCCGATGGCAGCAGGATGCGGCGCATGGTCGTCCAGCGCGACATGCCGATCGCGCGGGCGGCCTCCACCTCGCCATGCCCCGTGTCGCGGATGGCTCCGGCCAGCAGCTCCACGGTGTAGGCGCAGGTGTTCAGGGCAAAGGCCAGAATGGCGCAGAACATCGGTTCTTTGAACCACTTCCAAAACCAACTGTCGTCCCAGCGGGCCTGGATGTATTCCATCTGGCCCAGACCGTAATAAATCAGGTACACCTGAATCAGCAACGGTGTGCCGCGCATCACGTAGGTGAACAGCCACACCGGGCCTTGAATGAACTTGTTTTCCGATACCCTGGCCACGGCCAGGGGCAGGGCCATCAAGCCACCCACCAGCAAAGAGGTGGCCAGCAGCAGCAGCGAGTTGACCAGGCCGTCCCAGTAGAGCTGGATGTTTTCGGGTTGGAGGATGGTGCTGAAATCCATGCTTACATACTCCCCCGGCGCACGCCCATCGAGTATTTCTTTTCCAGCATGCGCAGCAGCAACATGGAAACCGTGGTGAACATCAGATAAATGAATGCGGTGAACGCAAAAAACAGCAGCGGCGCATTGGCAATGTCACCGCGTGCGGCGGCCCCAGCCTGCTTGGCCAGGTAAGTCATGTCTTGCAGGCCCAGCAGCGACACCAGCGCGGTGGCCTTCATCAGCACCAGCCAGTTGTTGGTGAACCCCGGCAGAGCCAGCCGCACCATCTGGGGCAACGTGATGCGCATGAAAATTTGCAGCGTGCCCATGCCATAGGCCCGCCCGGCCTCCATTTGTCCTGGCGGAATGGCCAGAATGGCTCCCCGGAAGGTTTCGGTCATGTAGGCCCCGTAAATGAAGCCGATGGTCAGCACACCGGCCACAAACGGGTTGATTTCAACGTAACCCTCGTAACCAAAAGCCTCCAGCACCCAGTTCAGGCCGATCTGTCCACCGTAAAAAATCAGCAGCATCAGCACCAGATCGGGGATGCCACGGATCAGCGTGGAATACAGCGTGGCCAGCCAGACTGCGGGCTTGTGACCCGACAGTTTGGCGGTGGCCCCCACCAGCCCCAGCAGCACCGACACCAGCAGCGAACCCAGGGCCACCTCCAACACCAGGATGGAGCCTTGAAGAATGCCGATCAGGTAGGTACTCATGCGGGGGATGATGCAGTTGTGGGTGG
>CALMMY010000254.1 GCA_937868695.1 uncultured Comamonadaceae bacterium | reverse complement strand
TGTACTTGGTGGGACGTGCGGGGGTCGAACCCACGACAAACGGATTAAAAGTCCGCTGCTCTACCAACTGAGCTAACGTCCCGTCAGCTTGCTAAGCAGTGCTTGGTAGCTGAGCCTTGAATTATAGCGTTATTTTTGAGCTTTTCAAAGATTGTGCTGTTTTTGACAATTTATTCAGCAAAAAACCAGCTGCGACCAGGCCAAATGTGGCCGTGACGGTCACCACAGAGCCATAGCCATGACAGTTCAGACTGCCATCCGATGCAGCCGAAGACTCGCCGGACTGGCAAGCCGCATCGGGTTGGGACACGTTTTCACGGCTGAACACACCCGCCACATTCATGGCTGCGTTCCGGGGTGCCGCATGGTGCTTGCGCAAGCGATACCGCAATTGGGCCAGCAATGGATCGTGCGTCACCTGGGACAGATCGGCCACCTCGACAGCCTGGGCCATGCGTTTGCCGCCAGCGGCCCCCACCGCAATGAAATGACAGCCCCGCTCCAGAGACCAGGCCGCCAGCGCCGTTTTGGCGCGCACCTGATCACAGGCATCGAGCACCGCCAGCGCCTGGCCAGGTGCCAACGGCAGCTGGCTCATGAACGCGGCCAGGTTATCGGGAGTGACGAAATCATCGACCAATTGAACCAGGCACGCAGGGTTGATATCCAGAATGCGCTCGCGCATGGCCTCAATTTTGGATTGCCCCAATGTGGCACCCAGCGCATGGATCTGGCGGTTGATGTTGGACTCGGAAACATGATCCATGTCGATCAGGGTGAGGCTGCCCACCCCCGATCTGGCCAACGCCTCGGCAGCCCACGAGCCCACACCGCCGATGCCCACCACCACCACATGCGCATCGAAAATCGCCTGTGCGCCTGCGGGGCCATACAGGCGGCGCAGGCCGCCGAAACGGCGCTCAAAGTCAGGCTGCATGCGTGTTTCTTCCTGAACAGGCTCCGGCCACACCGGGCAACCAGGCAACAGAACGGTGAACCCCGCTCATTCAGCGCAACCGACCCAGACGTTCTTTGGCGGTCACGGCTGCTTCCGACTGGGGATGGCTTTTGACCAGTTCTTCCAGCGTGCGGCGGGCAGCCTTGGTGTCTTTCAGCTCAATCTGGCAATTGCCGATGGCCAATTTGGCCTCGGGTACACGCAGATGGTTGGGAGCAAGTTGAAGCATGCGCTGGTAAGCCTCAATGGCTCCCTTGAAGTCACTGGAGGCGTATTCAGCATTGCCCTGCCAGAAATGGGCCAAAGGCTGGTAGCCACTTTGCGGGTAACGCTTGATGAATGAAGCAAAAGCAGTGGCGGCCTGTGCAAAGCTGGCCTTGCGCACCAGTGCGAGGGCGGCTTCGAACTCCTGCTTTTCCTCCGGGCGCACCCGGAACTCCTGGCCATCGACGGTCACGGTGGAAGGCTCCAGCTGCCGCAGGCGCTCATCAAAGGCCACCAGCGTGTCTTTTTGCTGGCGCTGCAAATCGGCCACATCGCGGGCCAGTTGCTCGCTTTGACCGCGCAGGCGGGCGATGTCCTGGCGCAACCCCTCCAGCTGGTTGCCCATGTCGAGCAGGGCACGCCGGGTTGGCGCACCTGACTCGTCGTTCATGCGCGCAAACTCCTGGGCCATCCGATCCAGGCGCGACTCCGTTTGTTTGCGCTGCACCTCCACACGCTCGCGCAAGTCGATGATGGCCTTGCGGGCCTCGTCATCGCCGAACAGCTGCGCATGAACGGCACCAGGGGCCATCAGTGCGCCCACTATCCAGAAAGATGCGGTGATGGCCTTGAGGGGCATGGGTTTGATCATGGGTAACCTGCGGCAGGAAACATGGGCAATGGATGGGAGGGGCATGGCCTGGTCAGCGGTAGCTCAGTTCAACGCGGCGGTTTTTGGCAAAGGCCGACTCGTCGCTGCCGGTCACGGCGGGCTTTTCTTCGCCGTAGCTCACGGCTTCTTGCTGGGCATCGTCCACACCCAGCACATTCAGCGAGCGGCGCACGGCCTCAGCGCGTTTCTGGCCCAAAGCGAGGTTGTATTCGCGGCCACCGCGCTCATCGGTGTGGCCCTGCAAAATCACCCGGCGCTTGGCATCTTGCTTCAGAAATTTGGCATGGGCCTCCAGCGTGGCGGCAAACTCGGGTTGCACCAGATAGCTGTCGTAAGCAAAGTAAATGATGCGGGACACGGAAGCGGGTGGCTCACCCAGCTGCTGGGTATCGGCCCCCACAGAAGCCACTGGGCGGGCGCTGCCCGATGCCGCACCTGCACCCGCACCGGAAGCAGCCGAGCCATCGACAGCCGTGCCTGTGCGATCGGCCACAGGCGCATCATTCAGGTTGACACTGGAGCCGCACCCGGCCATCAGGGCCATGATCAAGGTGGAAGCGGCAGCGAGCTGGAGGGAGCGGAACTTGGATTTCATCATGTTGAAAAAGAGCAAGGAAACAAACAAAGAAAAGCTTCAGGCAAGAAAGGGGCCCCAATCCGGTTCACGGATATCGCCTTGGCCACCGGACAACCGCGTTTTGATGCGGCCATCAAGGGTGGTGGTCATCAGGGCCTCACGCCCCTGCAAACGGGTGGCGTACATGATCATGCGGCCATTGGGCGAAAAGCTGGGGCTTTCATCGTCCGTGGTGTCGGTCAGCTGGGTGACCTGGCCGGAGCTCAATTCCATCAGCTGGAGCTTGAAGCCGCCGCCCACCCGTCCGATGTAGGCGAGCCAGCGTCCGTCCGGGCTGATGGCGGGGGAGGTGTTGTAGCTGCCGGAGAACGACACCCGATCCGCCTGGCCACCGCGTGCGCCCATGCGGTAAATCTGCGGCGCACCGCCACGGTCGCTGACAAAGTAGATGTTTTTTCCGGCGGTGTCCCACACGGGTTCGGTGTCGATGCTCCCCGACTGGGTCAGGCGCGTGTGCGAGCCGGTGGACAGATCGATGCTGTAAAGCTGCGAGCGCCCGTCCAGCGTGAGCGTGGCCAGCAGGCTTTTGCCGTCGGGCGACCAGGCGGGCGCACTGTTGGAGCCTTTGAAATTGGCCAGCAAACGCCTGCGCCCGGTGGCAATTTCGTGTGAATAGATCACGGGTTTGCGTGACTCGAACGACACATAGGCCAGATGCGCCCCCGTGGGTGACCAGGCCGGAGAAATGATGGGCTCGGGACTGCCGAGCGCAGCCTGGGCGTTTTCACCATCCGCATCGGCCACCAGCAAGGTGTAACGCCCGGCGTTTTTCGTGACGTAGGCGATGCGCGTTGAAAAAACGCCCTTCTCGCCCGTGAGCTTTTCATAGATGTAGTCGGCCATGCGGTGTGCAGCCAGCCGCAGGTCACTGGCACTGACGGGCAGACTCATGCCCCCCAGATCTTGCAGGCGCACCACGTCCCACACCCGAAAGCGCACGTCGTACCGGCCATCGGCCAGGCGCGACACGCTGCCCGCCAGCAGCACATCGGCGGGTCGCTCGCGCCAGGGAGCGAGGTCGGGGCGCGAGGTTTCATCGAGCACCGCACCCGCAACCGGCGCGGCATAGCGAAACTGTCCGCTGCGCTCAAGATCCGCACGGACAATGGCCGCCAGATCCTGGGGGATCTGATCGCCGCCTTTGAAGGGCGCTATGGAAAAAGGAAGCTGCGTCAATCCGACACCGGCAACCTCCACCCGGAACTGGGCATGAACAGCGGACAGTGGCATCAGAGAGGCGGCCCCCAACAGGGCGCGCCTGGACAACGGCAATGGCATGTGCGGATAAATTTCTGGGGGAGTTGGACGATCAAACCAGCCTCCTGCGGGAGGTGGCAGCGCAGTCGATAATAACGGAGCCCGGCTTTTGGGTTGATCGAGAGCCAGTGTTTCAACGCCAAGCCCCCCTTTCGCCGCAGGCCATGCTCTCCAAAAATCACCCGGAATTGCCTCCCCACACCCCCCTGCTGCACAGGCTGCGCCGCTTGTGGCCGTATTTCGCCTCCGCCCGCAGCGGCATGATCCTGGCGGCAATCGCCACGCTGGTGGGCGCATTGACCGAGCCACTCATCCCCGCCCTGCTCAAAGCCTTGCTGGACGAAGGTTTCGCTGCGGGTGCGGTGCCGCTGTGGATGGTGCCTGCTGCCTTGCTGGGGCTGTTTGGCGTGCGCGGTCTGGCCGGTTTTCTGGCCCAGTACGCCCTGAGCTACACAGCGGCAACGGGCATGCTGCACATGCGCCGCCACATGTTCGAGCGGCTGTCGGTGGCCGACATGAAGCTGTTCAAAGAGCAAACCGCCAGTGGTTTGTCCAACACGCTGGTGTACGAAGTGCAGACCGGCGCAGGCATGCTGGTGGGGGCGTTCCTGACGCTGACCAAAGACAGCCTGACCCTGCTGGCGCTGCTGGGCTATCTGTTTTACCTGAACTGGAAGCTGACGCTCATCGTCATCGTGATTTTTCCGGCCCTGATTCTGGTGATGCGGGTGCTGTCCAAGCGGCTCTACAGCCTGACCCAATCCAGCCAGAAAGCCACTGATGCCCTGGCCTACGTGGTGGAAGAAAACGTGCTGGCCCACCGGCTGATCCGCCTGCACGGCGCACAGGCCGCCCAGGCCCAGCGGTTCGATGTGCTGAGCCACGGACTGCGCAGGCTGGCCCTCAAGTCCACCATCGCCTCGGCGGCCATGACACCGCTGACCCAGATGCTGGCGGCAGCGGCCCTGTCGGGCGTGATTGCCACGGCCCTGTGGCAAAGCAACACCAGCGGGGTGACGGTGGGGTCGTTCGTGTCGTTCGTGACCGCCATGCTGATGCTGATTGCGCCCATCAAGCATCTGGCTGAAATTGCCGGCCCAATCACCCGTGGCGTGGCCGCGCTGGAGCGGGGTTTGCGGCTGATTGATGAATCGCCAGAACAAACCGGAGGATCGTTTGCACCTGCGCGGGCGCAGGGGCGCATTGCGCTGCGTGGCGTGGGTGTGCGTTACGAAGGCAGCGCCAGCGCCGCCCTCAACGGCATTGACCTGGACATTGCACCCGGCGAAGTGGTGGCGCTCGTGGGGCCGTCAGGCTCGGGCAAAACCACCCTCGTCAACCTGCTGCCCCGCTTTGTGGATGCCAGCAGCGGCCAGGTGACCCTGGATGGCACGCCCCTGACCGACTGGAACATCGCTACCTTGCGCAAGCAGTTTGCGATGGTGAGCCAGGACGTGGTGATGCTGAATGAAAGCCTGGCCGTGAACGTGGCACTGGGCAGCGAGATTGACCCCGAGCGGGTTGTGCGGGCCTTGGCCTCGGCCAACCTGATGGACTTGGTTGACAAGCTGCCGGAAGGTATTCACGCCAAGGTAGGACACAACGCCACCGAGCTGTCAGGCGGCCAGCGCCAGCGGCTGGCGATTGCCCGCGCCATTTACAAGGATGCGCCCATCCTCATCCTGGATGAAGCCACCTCGGCACTGGACAACGAATCGGAGCGGCTGGTGCAGGAAGCCTTGGGCAAGCTGATGCGCGGGCGCACCACCATCGTGATTGCACACCGCCTGTCCACCATCGAGCATGCCGACCGTGTGGTGGTGATTGCCGATGGCCAGATCCGTGAGCAAGGCACGCACACCCAGCTGCTGCATGCCGACGGCCTGTATGCACGGCTGCATGGCCAGCATGCAACGGCACAAAAAGCACAGTGAGCAAACAGGCCGCTGAAATCAGAGCAGCACGATGTCGTACTGCTCCTGGTTCATCGCCCCGTCGCTTTGCAGTGAGATCGGTTTGCCGATGAAATCGCTCAGGCCAGCCAGGTGCTGGCTTTCTTCATCGAGAAACAACTCCACCACCTTGGGCGAGGCCACCACCCTGAACTCGCGCGGGTTGAAAGCGCGGGCCTCGCGCAAAATTTCACGCAGGATGTCGTAGCACAGGCTGCGGGCGGTCTTGACCTGCCCCCGGCCATCGCAGGCCGGGCAGGTTTCACTCAGCAGGTGGGCCAGCGACTCGCGGGTGCGCTTGCGGGTCATCTCCACCAGCCCCAGGCTGGAAAAGCCGCCCGCCATCGTTTTGACCCGGTCGCGGGCGAGTTGCTTGCGGAACTCGGCCAGCACCGCCTCGCGGTGGGCCTCGCGGGTCATGTCGATGAAATCGACAATGATGATGCCGCCCAGGTTGCGCAGCCGCAGCTGGCGTGCAATCACCTGGGCCGCTTCCAGGTTGGTCTTGAACACCGTGTCGTCGAAGTTGCGTGCACCCACAAACCCGCCGGTGTTCACGTCCACCGTGGTCAGGGCCTCGGTCTGGTCGATGATGAGGTAGCCGCCCGATTTCATGTCCACCCGGCGGTTGAGTGCGCGGATGATTTCCTCGTCCACATTGAACAGGTCGAACACGGGCCGCTCGCCAGTGTGCAGTGCCAGCCTGGCCACCGTGTTGGGCATGAAGGCCTGGGCAAACCGCTGCAACTCGGCAAACTGCTCGCGCGAGTCGATGCGGATGGTCTGCGTCTGCTCGCACACCAAGTCGCGCAGCACGCGCTGCATCAGGCTCAAGTCCTGGTGCAACAGGCTGGCGGCGGGCTGGCGCACGGCGGCATCCTTGATCTTGAGCCAGGTTTTGCGCAGGTAGGCGATGTCTTCGGCCAGCTCGGTATCGGTGGCATCCTCGGCATTGGTGCGCAGGATGAAGCCGCCACCCAGATCCGCCGTGAGCGCCAGCAGGCGGTTGCGCAGGGTTTCGCGCTGTTGGGCCGGAATTTTCTGCGACACGCCCACGTGCGAGTCCTGGGGCAGAAACACCAGCAGTCGGCCTGCAATGCTGATCTGGGCCGACAGCCGTGCGCCCTTGGTGCCGATCGGGTCTTTCAACACCTGCACCATCAGGGACTGGCCCTCAAAAATCTGCCGCTCTATCGGCTGCACGGGGTCGGGCTGCAACAGTCCGGCTGATTTGCCGGGCTTGACGGCCTCGCCGCTGCCCGCATCCCGCCCACCAGCGTGTTTGGCGGCGATGTTGGGCATGAGATCGGCCACATGCAGAAAGGCCGCCCTGTCCAGCCCGATGTCGATGAATGCCGACTGCATGCCGGGCAGCACGCGCGACACCTTGCCCAGATAGATGTTGCCCACCAGGCCACGCTCCAGCGCACGCTCGATGTGGACCTCCTGCACGGCCCCCTGCTCCACCACCGCCACGCGGGTTTCGTGCGGAGCCCAATTGATCAGTATTTCTTGTCCCATGGCCTGTTGGTATCGTTGGCCAGCCTGGGGCTGGCGGTTACAGAATCGGTATGCCCGCTTGGCGCAGCACTTGGGCGGTTTCGAACGCGGGCAGCCCCATGATGCCGGAATGGCTGCCACTGATGCGCGAAATCCACAGCGCAGCCAGGCCCTGGATGCCGTAGGCACCGGCCTTGCCCATGGGCTCGCCCGTGTCCACATAGGCCTGCACCTCGCGCTCGGTCATGGGGGCGAACGTGACCCAGGATTCGCTCAGCCCGCTCCAGACGCGAGGCTGCTCTGCGGCCTGTTCACCCAGGCAGCCCACAGCCACCGCCGTCATGACCCGGTGCCGCTGGCCAGAAAGGCTGGTC
>CALMMY010000253.1 GCA_937868695.1 uncultured Comamonadaceae bacterium | reverse complement strand
TGGTTGGCAAGCGCGTCGGTTACGGCAAAGAATCCATGGCTCCTCACAGCCTGACGCTGACGATGGTGGGCGCTTCCCTGCTGTGGGTGGGTTGGTTCGGTTTCAACGCCGGTTCTGCTCTGGAAGCCAACGGTTTCGCTGCCCTGGCCTTCATCAACACCTTCGCCGCCGCCGCCGCCGCTGTGCTGGCATGGTGCGTGGGTGAAATGCTGATGCGCGGCAAAGCTTCCATGCTGGGTGCCGCATCCGGTGCCGTGGCTGGCTTGGTGGCCATCACCCCTGCGGCTGGCAACGTCGGCATCGGCGGTGCATTGGTCATCGGTGTGGTGGGTGGTTTTGCCTGCCTGTGGGGCGTGAACGGCCTGAAGAAAATGCTGGGTGCCGACGACTCGCTGGACGTGTTCGCTGTCCACGGCGTGGGTGGCATCGTGGGTGCGCTGCTGACGGGCGTGTTCAACAGCCCTGACCTGGGTGGCCCCGGCTATGTGGCCGATTGGGTGACCGCCACGATGGTGACGGCTGCTGACTACTCCATCGCTTCCCAAGTGTGGATTCAAGCCAAGGGCGTGCTGATCACCATCGTGTGGTCTGCAGTGGTGGCATTCGTTGCCTTCAAACTGGTTGACCTGGTCATTGGCCTGCGCGTGACGGAAGAAGAAGAGCGCGAAGGTCTGGACATCACCACCCACGGCGAAACCGCCTACGGTCGCTGATCTTCAGTTTGATTTGGTTTTAATGATCAAGAAGGCGACGAACCGGACAAGCTGAAACCGCTGCCCCTTTGTCGCCGCTCAGAGTGTGTCTCCTCTGGAACTTGGGCCCGCTGGCTTGCACCCCCGAAGTGCAAAGGCAGCGGGCCTTTTTTTGTCTGGGCGGATTCCGGTGGCCAGGGTGTCTGTCGTCGGTGATGAGGCGTATAAAGCCGGTCGAGCGGGTCGTTGCACGTTGGCCAGACCCGCATACCCACATTGCAAAGGAGTGTGTTCATGTCCGGTTTTTCATGGTTTGTTCGGGGCCGCTGCGCGATGTGGCTGCTGTGGTGTGCGACCCTGGCTTGGGCTGGTCACGCAGGGGCGGGCACGGTTGCGGTTGTGGGCGGTAACGCAGGGCAGGGCGTGAAGGTGGCGGCGGCGCACAGGGCTGCCCACAAAAAAGGCAAGCATGCGGTGCTGAAGCAGGCTCAGCCAGCCGAGCGCACACCCAGCGGAGAAAGCGTGAAAGCCCGCGAGCGCCGTCTGCTGCGCGAATGCCGTGGGCGGCCGAATGCCGGTGCCTGCCTGGGGTATGCCAGCTGAGAGGTTGAGTGCGCCCCGGTTGCCTGAACAAAAAACCGGCGACTCCCGGTTCAAAAAATTCACAGCTCCGATGGCGTGGTCTCGCTACCATGCAGGGCATGAAATCAGCCCTGACCGCCCTCACTGACACCATCCGCCAAGCCGCCGCGCAGCGCCAGCCGCTGTGCATTCGCGGCGGTGGCAGCAAAGACTTTTACGGCCTGGCCCTGCAAGGTCAGGTGCTGGACACCCGGCCTTACAGCGGCATCGTCAGCTACGAGCCGTCTGAGCTGGTGGTCACGGTGCGTGCAGGCACGCCCCTGGCCGAGCTGGAGGCCGTGCTGGCCGGGCAGGGCCAGTGCCTGGCTTTCGAGCCCCCCCGCTATGGCGATGGCGGCACGGTGGGTGGCATGGTGTCTGCCGGGTTGAACGGCCCTGCCAGGGCCAGCGTGGGGGCTGTGCGCGACTTTGTGCTGGGCGCACAGGTCATCAACGGGCGGGGTGAACTGCTGACCTTTGGCGGCCAGGTCATGAAAAACGTGGCCGGGTACGACGTGAGCCGCCTGATGGCCGGGGCCATGGGCACCTTGGGCGTGCTGGCTGAGGTGTCCATCAAAGTGCTGCCCGTGGCACCGGCCGAGGCGACCCTGTGTTTTGAAATGGAGCAGGCCGATGCCCTGGCCGCCCTCAACCGCTGGGGCGGTCAGCCTTTGCCGCTGAACGCCAGTTGCTGGGTGCATGACCAGGGGCGCTCCCTGCTGTATGTGCGCCTGCGCGGTGCGGTGGCGGCGGTGGAAGCGGCCTGCCGCAGCATGGGCGGGCAGCTGCTTGACAGCGCCACCGTGGCTCCCGACTGGATCGCCTGCCGCGACCAGACACTGCCTTTTTTCCGGGCCACCGGGGCCGCTTCTCCGGCTGGACAGGCCAGTGCGCAGCCTGGTGGCGACGCACTGTGGCGGATTTCGGTGCCACAGACCGCACCCGTGCTGGCGCTGGCCAGCGTGCCTGCCCATGCCCAGCTGGTGGAGTGGCACGGTGGCCTGCGCTGGCTGTGGGCACCGGCCAGCCAGGGCCCGGCCATCCGGGCTGCCGCACAGGCTGCGGGCGGGCATGCCACGCTGTTCAGGCCCGCCGCCGAAACCGACCGCGCACAGCAGGGGGTGTTCACCCCGCTGAGCGCACCCTTGCAGGCCATCCACCGCCGCCTCAAGGCCGAGATGGACCCCGCAGGCATCTTCAACCCAGGGCGCATGTTCGCCGAGTTCTGACACCGCCGCCCTGTTCCGATCCGGTTGGAGACACCACGCCATGCAAACCAAACTTGCCCCCCAGTACCAGCAGACCGCCGAAGGCCGGGAAGCCGAGGCCATTCTGCGCAACTGCGTCCACTGTGGCTTTTGCACCGCCACCTGCCCCACCTACCAGCTGCTGGGTGACGAGCTGGACGGCCCGCGCGGGCGCATCTACCTCATCAAACAGGTGTTCGAAGGGGCCACACCCACGCGCAAGACCCAGCTGCACCTGGACCGCTGCCTGACCTGCCGCAACTGCGAAAGCACCTGCCCCAGCGGCGTGCAATACGGCCACCTGATCGACATTGGCCGCAAGGTGGTGGACGAACAGGTGCCCCGCCCACTGATGGAAAAAGTGGTGCGCACCGCATTGAAAGAAGGGCTGCCGTCACCCTTGTTCGGCCCCGCCATGAAGATGGGCCAGTTGGTGCGCGAGCTGTTGCCCGACACCCTGAAAAGCAAGGTGCCGCCCAAGCAGGATGCCGGTGCCTGGCCCACCCGCACCCATGCCCGCAAGGTGCTGATGCTGGCCGGGTGCGTGCAACCGGCCATGAGCCCCAACATCAACAGCGCCACCGCCCGTGTGCTCGATGCCGCAGGCATACAGACGGTGGTGGCGGCCAAGGCGGGCTGCTGCGGAGCCGTGCGTTTTCACCTGAACGACCACCCTGGCGGCACGGCAGACATGCGGGCCAACATCGATGCCTGGTGGCCGCATGTGGAGGCGGGGGCGGAAGCCATCGTGATGAATGCATCCGGCTGTGGCGTGATGGTCAAAGACTACGGCCATGTGCTGAAAGACGACCCCGCCTATGCCGCCAAGGCCGCCCGCATCAGCGCCCTGACCCGCGACCTGAGCGAGCTGCTGCCCGCGCTGGTGCCTGTGCTCAAGCCCAAGGTGGCGGCGCGGCTGTCGGCCAAGGTGGGGCAAGTGGCGTTTCACCCGCCCTGCACCTTGCAGCACGGGCAAAAACTCAAGGGTGGGGTGGAGCAGCACATGGCCGAACTGGGCTTCAGCATCCAGACCGCCCGCTGCGAGCCCCACCTCTGCTGCGGATCGGCGGGCACCTACTCGGTACTCAACCCGACCATTGCCTACCAGCTGCGCGACCGCAAGCTGGGCCACCTGGCCGAGCTGCAACCGCAGGTGATTGCCTCTGCCAACATCGGCTGCATCACCCACCTCCAGAGCGGAACCAGCACGCCGGTCCGCCACTGGGTGGAGGTGCTGGACGATGTTTTGCAGGCGGTCGTTTCGTAAATTCAGTGCCCGCTGTTGGCCAGGTAGCGTTTGCGCCAGAACAGGGCCGCCAGACCGCAGCCAACCAGCAGCATGAAGGAAACGGCCCACCACAGGCCGTCGGCAGCGTGAATCAGCGGCAGGAACTCAAAGTTCATGCCGAAAAACCCCGTGACCAGGTTCAGCGGCAGAAACACCGCCGTGAGTGCGGTGAGGGTTTTCATGGTGTCGTTGGTGCGGTTGCCCTGCACGCTGAAGTGCATTTGCACGGCGGTTTCGGCGCTGCGCTCCAGCCTGTCCACATGGTGAATCACCCGCTCGATGTGCTCCAGCACATCGCGTGAGCGCACCAGCAGCAGCTCACGGTCGCGCTGGTCGGTTTCTGCCGGTGGCAGCGGCCAGGTTTTGACCGCTTCAATCCAGTCTTGAATGGCCGACCGCTGGTCTTCGCAGATTTCATCCAGCAGGTGCAGCGACAGACGGGTGTGGAGCATGGAGCGCCAGTCGTGGAACCGCCCGCGCGGGTCCAGCAAGGCTTCCTGCCAGCGGTCGAGGTCGCGGGTCAGCTCGCGCCGCAGTTCCAGATAGCCATCGACCATGTGGTTCACGATGCGCAGCATCAAATCAGCCGGGTCAACGGGCAGGCGGCTTCCCCCGTTGCGCAGGCTGGCACCTGCCGACGACAGCAGCCGCTCGGCGTAGGTGTCGCGCACGGTGCAGTCGGCAGGGTGTACCGACAGCAGCACGCGGTCAAACACCGCAAACCCCACCGGGCTGGTGTTGATGCGCCGCAGCACCTGGGGCACGCCGTGGCGGTTGGACTGGTGCATGGGCTCACCGGGGTGGGCCAGGTCGGTCTCGGTCTGGCTGGCCGCCAGCCGGCGGAACACCAGGATGTCGTAGGCCGAGGTGTAGTCGTGGTGCGAGGGCAGCTGGTTGTTCAGCAAGTCGGAAACATGCAAATCCACCAGCGTGCTGCCGCACAGCCCATGCAGCATGGCTTGCACCTGTGCCTGCGTGACTTCAAACTCCCGCCGGGTCAGCGTGATCCAGAGGTAGCCTTGAGGTGGGAGCTGGGTTGGCCAGTCGGCTGCTTGCTCTGTGGCCGTTCCTGCTGTGATCTGGAAAACGCGCACGCCACGTCCTTGTGTTGAATAAAAATGATGGCTGTGCTGACTCAGCAAGCGCAACCAGCTGTTATTTTTGAATCAGTCGGGCCGCCTCGCGGGCAAAGTAGGTCAGCACCCCATCGGCCCCGGCGCGTTTGAAGGCCAGCAGGCTTTCCATCATCACCGCATCGTGATCCAGCCAGCCGTTCAGGGCAGCGGCTTTCAGCATGGCGTACTCGCCCGACACCTGGTAGGCGAAGGTGGGCATGTGGAACTGGTCTTTCACGCGGCGTACCACGTCCAGATAAGGCATGCCGGGCTTGACCATCACCATGTCGGCACCTTCGGCAATGTCCAGCGCCACTTCGCGCAGGGCCTCATCGCTGTTGGCCGGGTCCATCTGGTACACCTTTTTGTTGGCTTTGCCCAGGTTGGCCGCCGATCCCACGGCATCGCGGAACGGGCCGTAGAACGCAGAAGCGTATTTGGCGCTGTAGGCCATGATGCGGGTGTGTACCAGCCCTTCGGCCTCCAGTGCGTTGCGGATGGCTCCGATGCGGCCATCCATCATGTCGCTGGGGGCCACGATGTCCACACCGGCGCGCGCTTGCGTGAGTGCCTGCTGAACCAGCACCTCGACGGTGGCATCGTTCAGGATGTAGTTGTTGTCGTCCAGCAGGCCGTCCTGGCCGTGGCTGGTGAAGGGGTCGAGCGCCACATCGGTCATCACGCCCAGATCGGGAAACTCGGCTTTCAGCGCCCGCACCACACGCGGCACCAGGCCATCGGGGTTGAGGGCTTCGCGCCCGTCGGGGGTTTTGAGGCTGCCATCAATCACGGGGAACAGTGCCATCACCGGAATGCCCAGGTTCACGCAATCCTGTGCCACCGGCAGCAGCAAGTCCAGGCTGAGGCGTTCCACGCCGGGCATGGAGCCGATGGCCTCGCGGCGGTTGGCACCATCGAGCACAAACACCGGGTAGATCAGGTCATGGGGTGTGAGCTGGTTTTCGCGCACCAGATTGCGGGTGAAGGCATCGCGGCGCAGGCGGCGTGGACGCGACAGGGGGAAACCGGGGAGGGGGGCGAGATGGGTCATGGCTGGTGATTGTGGCAAAAACGGTGGGTGTGTGTTCTGTGCTGAATCGCACCTGATTCTGTGTGAAAAAATGCGCCCGCTCTGGGTGCCTGGCACAAATTCAACCAGGGGACTTGTGCTGTTCTTCTGGGTATGGTTAGAATCACGCCGGGCCATCGAAAGACGGCCTCCCGCTTTTCCTCCCTGAGCGGGTGCCTTGGAGTGTGACAGCTTAAAAGGCATTTCAGCCCGGCCCATTGGTCGGGCTTTTTTTTGCCTGTACACAAACCAACTTGCCCGCCGGTCTACACTCTGCGGCCATGTTGTGGGTCAAATCTTTTCACATTGTTTTCGTGGCCAGCTGGTTTGCCGGTCTGTTCTATTTGCCACGGATTTTTGTCAATCTGGCGATGGTGCCGCCCGACAGCGCGGCCGAGCGCGAGCGTCTGTTGCTGATGGCGGGCAAGCTCATGCGGTTCACGCACATGCTGATGGTGCCCGCTGTGGGGCTGGGCGTGTGGTTGTGGGCCGGTTACGGCATTGGCTGGGGGCCGGGCAACGGCTGGATGCACGCCAAGCTGGCCGTGGTGGCGCTGGTGCTGGGTTACCACCATGCATGCAGTGTGGTGCTCAAAAAATTTGTGGCGGGTCAAAACCGCCGTGGGCATGTGTGGTACCGCTGGTTCAACGAGGCTCCCGTCATCATGCTGGTGGTGGTGGTGTGTCTGGTGGTGGTCAAACCTTTCTGAACCATGCTGGGGCAGCGCACGCTTGCCCGCCCTGTGGCGCTGCTGTTCACTGCGCTGGTGGTGTACGCCAGTCTTTACCCGTTTGAAGGCTGGCGCTGGCAGGGAGGCCAACCATTTGAGTTTCTGATGGCACCGTTGCCTCCTTACTGGACGGCGTTTGACGTGTTTGCCAATCTGCTGGGCTATGTGCCGTTGGGTTTCCTGACGGTTGTGGTGGCTGTGCGCAGTGGTGTGGCCAAAGGCTGGCTGGTGGCGGCTTTTCTGATGCCGTCCCTGTTGTCTCTGGCGCTGGAGACGGTTCAGACCTTTTTGCCATCCAGAGTGGCCTCCAATCTGGATTGGTTTCTGAATTCGGTGGGGGGGCTGGTCGGGTCGGTGTCGGCGCTGTTGCTGGCCAGAACCGGGTTTTTCTCGACATGGCAGCGTTTCCGTCGCCACTGGTTTGAGCCGGAGGCACATGGGGCCTTGTTGCTGCTGGCTTTGTGGCCCGTTGCCCTGTTGTACCCGGTATCCCTGCCGTTTGGTCTGGGCCAGGTGTGGTGGGGGGTGGAGTCCAGTGTGGCCGACATGTTGGCCGACACCACCTTGTCCCACTGGTTGCCTGTGCGTCAGCCGGATGTCTCGCCCCTCAGTCCCGTGGCGCAAGCCTGGTGCATGGCCTTGTGCTTGCTGGCCCCTTGTTTGCTCGGTTACACCGTGCTGCGCCGAGGCTGGCGGCGCGTGGTGTGGCTGCTGGTGGTGCAGATGGTTGCCGTGATGGTGGCGGGGTTGTCGTCGGCTCTGACCTACGGGCCAGCCCATGCCTGGAGCTGGCTCACGCCACCCGTCTGGCTGGCTTTGGCGACCAGCACGGTGGCGGGGGGGCTGTCGGTGCGCCTGTCGCGCAAGGCGTGTGTGGTCTGGCTGGTGTGGGTGTTGCTGGCTGCGTTGACCTTGCTGAATCAGGCCCCGCTCACGCCGTATCTGGCCGAGTCGCTGAGTGTGTGGGCGCAGGGCCGATTCATCCGTTTTCACGGGTTGACGCAGTGGCTGGGCTGGCTGTGGCCCTATGCCGTCATGTTGCACGCAGCCGCCCAGGTCAGCCGCCGCCGTGCGGCGTATCCGGGTTTGGCCGACACGCAATGAGTCAGACCGACCGCGCTCCTAAAATCAGGGCATGAACACATCCACACCCGCTTCCCCCCCCGCTTCCTACTACGAGCGGCACATTTTTTTCTGTACCAACCAGCGCGATGCTGGCAACGAATGCTGCGCCAATCTGGGGGCCGTCAGTGCATTTGAGCACTGCAAGGCCCAGGCCAAGTCATTGGGCTTGCTGGGCCCAGGCAAAGTGCGGGTGAACAAGGCGGGTTGCCTGGATCGTTGCGCCGGTGGCCCGATTGCGGTGGTGTATCCCGAGGCGGTTTGGTACACCTATGTCGATCACAAAGACATCGAAGAAATCGTGTCTTCGCATTTGGCCAAGGGCGAAGTGGTGGAGCGTCTGCGCACACCATCCGATGTGGGTCGTTAAGGTTTTTTGCTTGTTCAAGCAAATCCGAATTGCATGAGCTGCTATCAAAATGAATTCACAGACCCAGCATTTGCTGATTGATGGCCCAGCCGGGCCGCTGGAGTTGGCCATTGATTTGCCGGTCACAGCGGAATGCGGTGTGGCCGTGGTGGCCCATCCCCATCCCTTGTTTGGGGGCAGCCTGAGCAACAAAGTGGTACAGACCCTGGCCAGGGCGTTTGTGCAGGAAGGCTGGCGCACCGTGCGGTTCAACTTCCGTGGTGTGGGCAAGAGTGCGGGCGAGCACGATGCCGGGCGTGGTGAGTTGGATGATTTGCTGGCCGTGATCGCATCGCAGGCCGCCACCGGCCCCTTGTGCCTGGCCGGGTTTTCGTTCGGTGCGTTTGTCACCAGCCATGCAGTGGCCCGTTTGCATGAGGAGCGCCACATCAGCAAGGTGGTGCTGGTTGGCACGGCGGCCAGCCGGTTTCAGGTTGCGCCCATATCGCCGGAACTCCATGACCGCACGCTGGTCATTCATGGCGAGTCCGATGACACCGTGCCCTTGTCGGCCGTGCTGGATTGGGCCAGGCCCCAGCATCTGCCGGTGACGGTGGTGCCGGGCGTGGCGCATTTTTTCCACGGGCAACTGCCCTTGCTCAAGCACTTGACCTTGCGCCATCTGCGTGCCTGATGCAGGCACTGAATCCATTTTTTTGAAGGTATTTGTTTTGAAAATTGCTGTTTTGTCCAGTGCGGGCTGGCTTCGCCTGGCTGCCACCCTGTCGTTGTCTGTGGCATCCCTGGTTGCTGTTGCGCAGACGTTGCCTCCGCCAGAAATTGCAGGCCGTGCCTATTTGCTGTTCGACGTGACATCTTCCCAGGTGTTGGCCGCCAAAGATCCCGATATGGCGGTGGAGCCTGCTTCATTGACCAAGCTCATGACGGCCTATCTGGCTTTTGATGCAGTCAAAGCCAAGAAAATCACGCTGGAGCAGACGTTTTCGGTCAGTGAGCGGGCGTGGAAGATGCCGGGGTCGCGCATGTTCATCGATCCCAAAATGCAGGTGCCTGTCGAGGATCTGCTCAAGGGCATGATTGTTCAATCGGGTAACGATGCCACGGTGGCTCTGGCTGAAGGTGTCGGTGGCACCGTAGAGCGTTTCGTCGAAATGATGAACCAGCAAGCCAAGGTGCTGGGCATGACCAAAACCCAGTTCAAAAATCCAGAGGGTTTGACTGAGCCGGGTCACTTCACCACTGCCCGTGATCTGTCCGTGTTGGCCACGCGGCTGATGAAGGATTTCCCTGAGTATGTTGGCTACTACGCCATCCAGCATTACCGCTACCCCGGTACACCGAAATCCAACGACACCAATCGCAATACGCTGTTGTTTCGCGATCCTTCGGTGGATGGGTTGAAAACCGGGCACACCAATGCCGCAGGTTATTGCCTGGTGGCCACGTCCAAACGATCGGTGTCGGGTCTGGGGGAGGGGGCCGCAGGCCAGCGTCGGCTGTTGAGCGTGTTGCTGGGTGCCAGCAGTGAGAACGCCCGTGCAACCGAGAGTCAGAAGCTGCTGAACTGGGGTTACACCGCCTATGAGTCGGTGCGTCTGGTCAAGGCCAATACACCTGTGATGGAGTTGCCGGTGTGGAAAGGCAAACAATCCACCGTGAAGTTGGGTCTGCCAGATGGCGTGGTGGTGTCGGTGCCAGCCGGGCGCGGTGCCCAGCTGAAAACGGAGGTGCTGAGACCCGATCCGTTGGTGGCACCATTCCAGGCCGGGCAGCCGCTCGGTGTGTTGAAGGTGTCGCTGCCCGATGGCACCGCAGTCGCGGAAGTGCCGCTCCAGGTACTGGAATCCGTGCCGGAAGCCGGGATAGTTGGACGGGCATGGGATGCCCTCCGTTTGTGGATCAAATGAGGTTGTTGTACAACAAAGCAGAGGCGTGGTACATTCGAGGGCTTTTCGGAATTTTCCGAAGGGCTTTCTTTTTGCTAATTTAAACGTTTAGGGACGTTTCATGCCAACCATCAATCAACTCATTCGTCACGGGCGGGAGGTCGAAAAGATCAAATCCAAGAGCCCCGCGATGGAAAACTGTCCACAGCGTCGTGGCGTGTGTACCCGTGTGTACACCACCACACCTAAAAAGCCTAACTCCGCTTTGCGTAAGGTTGCCAAAGTGCGCCTGACCAACGGTTTCGAGGTCATTTCCTACATCGGCGGCGAAGGCCACAACCTGCAAGAGCACAGTGTTGTGCTGGTGCGCGGTGGCCGTGTCAAGGATTTGCCTGGTGTGCGTTACCACATCGTGCGCGGTTCGCTCGACCTGCAAGGCGTGAAAGACCGCAAGCAGTCGCGCTCCAAGTACG
>CALMMY010000252.1 GCA_937868695.1 uncultured Comamonadaceae bacterium | reverse complement strand
GCCAGGCCCACAAAAGCAATCAGCCCGGTTTGCGCCACCGCCGTGCCCGTGGCCAGCGCCAGCACGCCCACCAGCGCGACGCGCAACGCACCCAGCGGCAGCCCCAAGCTGGCCGCAGTGGCTTCACCCAAACTCAGCCCATCCAGCACCCTGGAAAATGCCAGCGCCACGGCCACACACGGCAGCCACACCGCAGCCATGATGCCCACTGCCGCCCAGCCCACAAACCCGGTCGAGCCCAGCATGAAGGCCTGCATGGCCTGCAAAATGTCGGGCGACAACAGCGTGACCAGCGAGCTGAAGGCCCCCAGCACCACGCCCACTACCACACCGGCCAGCAGCAGGCGCAAGGTGTGTTGCACGCCTTTGGCCAACAGCAGTGTCAGCAGCACGGCCAGCACCGCCCCCACGAAGGCCGCGCCCGTCAGCCCCAGCCGCACCACCCAACTGGTGGCCATGGGGCTCACGCCCAGCAGCGACAACGCACTGGCCACACCCAGCGTGGCCCCCGAGGCACTGCCCAGCAAAAACGGATCGGCCAACGGGTTGCGAAACAGCCCCTGTGCCACCGCCCCGGCCAGGCCCAGCAAGGCCCCGGCCAAAAACGCACCCAAGGTACGCGGGGCGCGGATGTCCCACACGATTTGGGCCGAAATCTGGGCAGACATTTGGGCCGAAGCTTCAGCTGACGTGGCACTGTCTGCGATAGCGGCCGTGGGGTCAACCCCGCCCCATGCCGCATTCAGCAATGGCCCCAGCACCTGAAATATGGGCTCCACCCCCGTGCTGCCCACCGCCAGGCTGACCACGGCCAAGGTGCCCGCCGCCAGCACCAGCCCGAGCCCCAACCACCAGGCGCGGCGCGCGCCGGTGTCGGGCCGGGTAGTTGCATGGCCTGTGGTGGCGGCTGTCTTCACAGCTTGGTACCTTGGGGGGTGGTTTTGGCCGCCAGGCAACCCGCCATCAGCCGAGCAGCCTCAGCCATGCGTGGGCCAGGGCGCACCAGCATGTCCGATTCGTCCAGGCTGAAGACGCACAGGCGGTCGGTTTGGATGGCGCGGATGCGTTTCCAGCCGGGGCGGTCAGCCATGCCGCTGAAATTGCGGGCCCCCACCATGATCACGTCGGGGTTGGCCCGCACCACAAACTCTGGGTTGAGCTTGGGAAACGGCCCCAGCTCCGGCCCCAGAATGTTCTGCACGCCCAGCCGGGCCAGGGTTTCGCCGATGAACGAGCTGACCCCGGCCCCGTAGGGCGCACGGTTGACCTCGAAATACACCCGCGTGCCGCGCACCGAAGGCGGCAGCGACTGGGCCGCCGCGCTCACCGCTGCGTCGATGTGCCGCCACACGCGGTCTGCCTCGGCCACAGGCTGCCCCAGCGCCTGCGCCACTTTGCGCAGCACACGCTGCACATCGGCATGGGTTTTGGGCTCTAGCACCACCACTTTCAGGCCCAGGGCTTCCAGCCGCTCAGCGGCCCGCGACGAAGCTGCCACCAGCACCAGGTCAGGCCGCACAGCCACCACGGCCTCGATGCTGGGGTCCAGCCCGCCGCCCAACTGGGGCAGCTTTTGCAGCATGGCGGGAAAGTTGGAATACCTGTCCACCCCCACCAGGCGGTGGCACTGGCCCAGCTCGCACACGGTTTCGCTCAGAGATGGCAACAGGCTGACCACGCGCTGCGGCGGTGCGGCCAGTTTGACCAGCGTGCCCCGGTCATCGGTCACCTCGATGCCTGCGGCCTGGGCCAGACAGGGCACCGCCAGCACCACAGCCCCCACCCAGCGCAGCAGGGATGGCAGGCACTGGCGCACGGGCCACGGGCGCACCCCATGCCTCAAAACTTCAGGCAAACCATGCCGCTGGTGCTTTTTTGTATTCATGTGTCTGCTCTTTTTTGAATGGTCACACCGCCGGTTGCTTGATGGCCAGCGCCTGCCCCGCCACCATCAGCACCACGCGCTGCGCCACATCGCCCACGCTCTGGTTGAGCAGGCCCAGTTCATCGACAAACTGGCGCACCTCGGGCCCCAACGGAATCACGCCCAGGCCAATTTCATTGCCCACCAGCACCACGGGGCCGGGGGCGGAGCGCAATGCTTCCAATAAGTGAGCTGTCTGCACTTTTGAATCAAGCACAGAAGGCATATTCTGTTCTGACTTTTCTGCGGATGAGACTGCGCCATCGGCTGGCATGAGCAGGTTGGTCAGCCACAGGGTCAGGCAATCGACCACCAGCAGGTGGTGCGGGGCGCTCAGCCGCCGGAGGGTGCGGGCCAGCGCCAGCGGTTCTTCCACCGTGGCCAGACCGGGCACGCGCAGGGCGCGGTCGGCCCGGTGGCGGGCAATGCGCTGGCGCATTTCGCCATCCCAGGGCTGGGCTGTGGCAATCAGCGTGGCCTGGCGGGGCACGGCGGCGGCCTCGCCCGCCAGCCAGGCACGGGCCAGCAGCTCGGCCCGGCGCGATTTGCCGCTTTTCTGCCCGCCCAGAATCAGCTCCACACCCGCCACCGGGGTGACCAGGTCAGCCATGCTGCTCGCTCCAGCGTTGGATGATGGCGGCGAGCTGGGCCACGCCATCGGTCAGGGCGGCGGGGCCGGGTTGCAGGATGTCGGCCGATTTGATTTCAAACAACTGGCCGGTGCGCACAGCGGTCACGTCTTGCCAGCCGGGGCGCTGGGCCACCTTTTCGGGGCGGAATTTCTTGCCGCACCAGCTGCCGATGATGATGTCGGGGTTGCGCCGCACGATCTCGTCGCCGCTGGCGATGATGCGGTTTTTGCCCAGCGACTGGGTGGCCAGCTCGGGAAAGCAGTCGTCGCCCCCGGCCAGCCCCACCAGCTCGGACACCCAGCGGATGGCGCTGATGTGCGGCTCGTCCCATTCCTCAAAAAACACGCGGGGCCGTCGGCGACCGCTGGCCTCGCGCTCGGCGGCGGCCTGGCGGATGGCGGCCAGCCCGGCCCGCATGGCGGCGATCTGGCGGCCGCCCTCCTCCAGACAGTCCACCATCGCGGCCACCTGGAACAGCATGGAAAAAATCTCGTCCACGCTGCGCTGGTTGAACACCGTCACCTGCACTCCGGCGCGGATGAGCGCGGCGGCAATGTCGGCTTGCAAGTCCGAAAAGCCCAGCACGCAGTCGGGTTGCAGGGCCAGGATTTTGTCGATCTTGGCACTCAGAAAGGCGCTGATCTTGGGTTTTTCTTCCCGCGCCCGGCGTGGCCGCACGGTGTAGCCGCTGATGCCAACGATGCGGGCCTCCTGCCCCAGCAGGTACAGCCATTCGGTGGTTTCTTCGGTCAGGCAGACGATGCGCTGCGGGCCGCGCCGGACAGCGGTGACGGAACCGGGTTGTGTGTGCAAGGTCATGGCGCGATTGGGCTGAGCAAGGCTGCCACCGCCGCCGGAGCGGAGGCAAACCAGGCGTGGAAGTAACTGGCGCGCACTGGCCCCAGTGCATACAGCGGCTCGCCATCGGCACCCGAAGCCACCGGCTGGGCGGCGGCACCTGGGCGCACGGTGCGGGCCACGGGTGACAGCGGGGTGTCGGCGACCGACCAGTGGAAGGTGTGACCCCGAAGCGTGCCGAGGCTGTCGCCACCTACACCCGGCACATCCAGCTGCTGCGGCCCCAGAGCGGCCAGCCTGTTTTGCATGACCACCCGCCCAGGCAGCAGGCCCCACATGGGGTGGCTGGCCCCGGCTTTGTCCACCAATTCGTCGAACAGCAGCATCATGCCGCCGCATTCTGCCCACACAGGTTTGCCAGCGGCGGCATGCGCACGCAGGGCATCGCGCAGGGCGTGGTTGGCGCTCAGGGTGTTGGCATGCAGCTCGGGGTAGCCGCCGGGCAGCCAGACGGCATCGCACGGGGGCAGCACGGCATCGGCCAGCGGCGAGAAAAACATCACCTCAGCCCCCAGGGCTTGCAGGGTGTCGATGTTGGCCTGGTAGATGAAGCACAGGGCTGCATCGCGGGCCACGGCCACGGTGCGGCCACGCAAATTCAATTCAATAGCACTTTGCGCATGTTCTGAATGCGCAGAAGGCTCAAAAGAAGCATGAAAACTCACACCCCAGGCGGCATCCATCTGCGCCAGGCTCAGGCGGCCCAGCGGGGTGGTGGCCAGGGCATCGGCAGCGGCATCGAGGCGCTGCATGGCATCGGGCAGCTCCCAGGCGGCCACCAGACCCAGGTGGCGCTCGGGCAGGCTGAGCGCGGGCGAGCGCAGCAGCGCCCCCAGCCAGCCGGTTTGCAGCGCATGGGCCAGATCGGCGGATGCAGCCAATTCGGTGGGCTGCTCGCCGGTCACGGCCATGCGCACCATGTCAGCATGGCGGTCGCTGGCCACGCGGTTGGCCAGCACGCCTGCCCAGGGCAGCGGCCCGTGGCTGTGTGCCTGGTAGTGGCGCAGGCCGTGGGCCACCGCGCCAAAGGTTTGCGCCATGGCCGAGGCATCGACCACCGCCAGCACGGGCAAGCCCAGCAGCCGGGCCAGGTCAGCGGCACTGGGTGTGCCGTCGTACAGGCCCATCACGCCTTCGACCAGAATCAGATCGGCCTCCTGCGCGGCGCGGTGCAGGCGCTGGCGCACATCGGCCTCGCCCGTCATCCACAGATCCACCTGATGCACAGGCGCACCGCTGGCCAGCTGGTGCCAGAACGGGTCCAGAAAATCCGGCCCGCACTTGAACACCCGCACCCGCCGCCCGGCACGGGTGTGCAGGCGGGCCAGCGCCGCCGTGACCGTGGTTTTGCCCTGGCCGGAAGCCGGGGCTGCGATCAGGATGGCGGGGCAGCGGGCAGACTGCGCCGAAGGGCTCGCCTGCCCGGTGGGCAAGATCACAGACCCGACCACTTCAGGCCCACGAAGGCCGTGCGGCCTGCGGTGGCGTAGCCGGTCACGGTCTGGTAGTCCTTGTCGGCCACGTTGTCCAGGCGCACCAGCAGGCTGAGGTTGCGTGTCAGGGGCTTGGTGGCCGACAGGTTGAGCACGCCGTAGCCGGGCAACAGCTGGGTGTTGGCGGCGTTGTTGTAGCGGTCGCCCGACAGCAGCACATCGCCAGCCAGGCCCCAGCCCGCCACCTGGGTATCGGCACCCAGCTTGAGCACGCGCTTGGCGCGGCGGGCCAGGCGCTTGCCGGTCACATCGTCCTTGGGGTCTTGCAGATCCAGCGAGGCATTCAGGCCCACTTGGCTGATGCGGGTGCCAGCGGCCAGGGTCACGCCCGAGTAGGTGGCCTTGCCGGTGTTGCCGTAGCAACCGGCAAACGCGCCCACGCCGTTGGCGCAGGCTCCGGGGCCGGAAACATAGTTGATCAGGTCAGTGACGCGGTTCTGGTACGCCACCACCGAGAAGGTGTTGCCCTGGGCTGCGTACTTCAGGCCCAGCTCGCGGTTGTTGGACTCTTCAGGCTTGAGGCTGGGCACGCCATACATGCTGTAACGCTGAAACAGTGTGGGCGCACGGAAGGCCGTGCCTGCCGAGGCGGTCACGCGCCATTGCGGGGTGAGTGCAAAGGCATAGCCCACATTGCCCGTGGTGCGGGCACCGAATTCGCTGTCGTCGTCGCGGCGCACGCTCAGCTGCACGGTGTGGGCACCCAGCTTCACGCCATAGCCCAGCGCCAGCGCGTTCTGGCTGCGCTGTGTGTCGGTGGGCGTGGTGCTGGCGTTGGTCAGGCGGTCTTCGCGCCGCTCCAGCGCGGCGGTCAGCTGGTGGATGCCCAGCTGCCACTCGTTGTGCCACAGCCAGGTGTTGACCTTGGTGTCGGTGAGGTAGGGCGATGGCGTGGTTTCGTAGCGGTCATGACCCTGGGTGAGGGTCACGCGGCTGCGCCACGCATCCGACCATTTGGCCTGCCAGGTCAGCCCCAAGGCGCTCAGGGTCTGCAATGAGCGGTCATCCTTGGTGGAAGCGAATGCGTCGTAGCCGGAATTGCCGTCACTGCCCAGCCAGGTGGCCTCCAGGCGGTGCTCCCGGTTGACTTGCAGGCCCAGGCGGGCCGACCCTGTGGTGCGGCGGTGGCCGTCCTTGTCGGGGTTGGCAGCAGGCTGGGCGTTGAAGCCGGTGCTGGTTTCACGGCCCAGGCCCAGGGCGTAGTCCCACATGCCCTGGGCACCGCTGATGCCCATATTCAGGCTGCGGGTGCCGTGGCTGCCCACGCCCACGCTCAGGCTGGGCGAATAGGCTCCCTCTCCCTTGCGGGTGAATATCTGCACCACACCGCCCACTGCATCCGAGCCGTAGATGGCGGCAGCGGGGCCGCGCAATACCTCGATGCGCTCCACCTGGTCCAGCGGCAGCGCCTGCCAGGCCGCACCGCCGGTGGACTGTGAATCCACCCGCACGCCGTCGATCAGCAGCAGGGTGTGGCGGGTTTCGCCGCCGCGCAGGTACAGGCTGGTGGTGGCGGCAGGGCCACCGTTGCGGGTGAACTCCACGCCGGGCAGCTGCACCAGCACATCGGCCAACGATTGGGCTCCGCTGCGCTCGATGGTTTCACGGTCAACCAGGCTGACATCGGCCAGCGCATCGGTCAGCGGCTGGGAAGTGCGGGTGGCCGTGACCACCACGTCTTTCAGGGAGGGCGCGGCTTGCGCCCAGGCGGTGGAAGCGGTACCCAGGGCAGCCAGGGCGGCCAGGCTGATGACGGACAGGCGAACGCCCAGGCGTGTTTGCCCGTGCAGGTGGAAAGAACGAGAGGTCATGGATGAAACAAGTTGTAACGCCCTCACCGCCTTCCCCGACGGTGCCTGGGCTTCACAGCGGCACGCTTTCAGGCGCACCGCCACCTTGTTGGCCGGTATCCGGGCTGGTGGAGCAACCTTCAAAAGCCTTCCCAGGCAGGGCGTTGGAGCGCCCTGACCCAGTGGCGGGAGGATGAAAGCGGGACTGGCATGCAGAAAATGCAGCAGATCCGTCCACTTACCGTTGCGGGGGCAGCACTGGTTAGGAATTGGCCGTGTGGCCGCATCCCCCCAGTTTCCCGTTGAACTGCGCCACCGGAAACGGCAACGCGAGCACCAACAGCGCGGGATTGTAACGACCACGTCAGCTCAGCCGCCATTGGCCCGCTCTACAATTCCAAGGCCATGGCAAACACCCAATTCATTGCTGACCTTGTCAGCCGCGTTGATCAGCTGCTGAACCAGCACAACGCGCTTCAGCACACCCTCCAGCAGATGAGCGCACAGCTCGCCCAAGCCGAGGCCGAGCGCGACACGCTGCGCACCCAACTGCACACCCAGCAGGAGCAGCACCACACAGAGCAAGCCGCGCTGGCCACCCAGCTTTCCAATGCGGAGGCAGAGCGTGACCTGGTGCGCGCCCTGAACGGCGAGCTGGCCGCCAAAAATGCGGCCCTGACGGCCCTGGTGGCCGACCTGGAATCCCAGCTTTCCTCCATGAGCACCGAGCACGACCTGCTGCGCTCCAGGCACGCCGCTGCCCGCGCCCGCATCGATGCACTGCTCGACAGGCTGCACAAAAACACCTTCCCAACCTCCGATAGCCCGCGAGTAATTGACTGAGATGAAGCAGATTGAAGTTCGAATCATGGGACAGGGCTATTTGCTTTCGTGCCCCGACAACGGTGAGGCACAGTTGCTCGATGCCGTTGGCCGTGTGGATGCCGCCATGTGCCGCATTCGCGATGCAGGCAAGGTCAAGGCACTCGATCGGATTGCCGTGCTGGCATCGCTGAATCTGGCTTTCGAGCTGAGCGAGGCACAAACCCGATGTGAACGTGAGCTGACCGAGGCCGTTGCCAGGCACCAGTTGGAGCTGGATCAGGTGAAGCTGGCTCTGGCCCAGACGAAACACAATCTGGCAGAAGCCACCGCATCCCTGAATGCGCTGGCCCAAGCACCCGCCCCCATCCAGACACCGGAACCTGTTGATCAGCTGACGGCAGAGACCGAAGCCAGCCTGGCCAATCTGATGCAACGCATGGACACAGTTCTGGCCAGCGCCGCAGTGCCCCAGCCATCCGAAACAGCTGTTGAAACGCCAGCTGACACCCCGGTTGGCAGTCTGGCCGATACCGCAGTTGAGGCCCCAGCCGACATTCCAGCTGAATCGCCCCTTGAATCGGCTGTGGAAACTGCGGACACCGAGCTGCAACCAGAAGCCGTGGTTTCCTGACACAGCACGCCTGCGGGGCTTACAATCGCGCCGTCTGTAGGCATTGCCGGGTCTTTATGTCCTTGAACCAATGCTCTCTGAGCAGGGCTTGGAACATCGTCTGGTTGGTGTGATCGTCTCGCGTCAGATGAACCCGAAGCCAGTCTGACCTCGCCCACCTGAACCCCGGTTCAGGCCTGCGATCCGGCTCTCAACCTGCAGACACCCCCCCATCTTCTCCGCAGTCTCTGCCCACGCTCTCTCCCTTCCCCATGCTGCTTGAACCCTGGCTGATTGCTGAACTGGCCATTCTGGGCCTGTGTACCGGGTTTCTGGCCGGTCTTCTGGGCATTGGCGGGGGCATGCTGATGGTGCCTTTTGTCACCATCATCCTCACGGCGCGCGGAGTCTCGCCCGACCTGGCCGTGAAAATGGCCATCGCCACCTCGATGGCCACCATCGTGTTCACATCCATTTCCAGCGTGCGCGCCCACCACAAACGCGGTGCGGTGCAATGGGGCATTGTCAAAAATCTGGCACCCGGCATTGTGCTGGGAGCGATGCTGGCCAGCCTGGGCGTGTTTGCTGTGCTCAAGGGCACGTCACTGGCGCTGTTTTTTGCGGCTTTCGTCGGCTTTTCTGCCACGCAGATGCTGCTGGACAAAAAACCCGCCCCCACGCGCACCCTGCCCGGCCCAGCCGGGCTGTTGGGCAGCGGAGGGGTGATTGGATTCCTGTCTGGCCTGGTGGGGGCCGGTGGCGGCTTTGTCAGCGTGCCCTTCATGACGTGGTGCAACGTGCCCATGCACCAGGCCGTGGCCACCAGTGCGGCGCTGGGCTTTCCGATTGCGCTGGCCAATGTGGTGGGCTATGTGGTGGCGGGCCAATCGGTGAGCGGCTTGCCTGCCGGGTCGGTGGGCTATGTGTTTGTGCCCGCACTGGCCGTGATTGCCACCTCCAGCGTGCTGATGGCCCCGCAGGGCGTGAAGGCAGCGCACGCACTGCCCGTCAAACAGCTCAAGCGCGTGTTTGCGCTCATTCTGTACGCGCTGGCCGCCTACATGCTGTATCGCGGCCTGAGCGCCTGAGCCTGATCAGGCCAGCAGGTTGCGTTCGGCCACCACCATGCCGTCTTCATCGGCATACAGCCAGTCACCGGGCCGCACCCACACACCCTGAATTTGCACCGGCACATTCGACTGGCCGGGCGCACGCCGCTCTGTGGGCAGGGGCATGGAAGCCAGGGCGCGGATGCCGGTCTGGCACAGGGCCAGTTCACCCACATCGCGCACGCAACCGTCAATCACCACCCCGGCCCAGCCGTTGCGTGCGGCAGCGGCCCCCAGGTTGCCGCCCAGCAGGGCGCGGCGCAGCGATGCCGCACCATCGACCACCAGCACGCGGTTCTCGCCGGCACTCTCGACAGCGGCCTTGACGGGCGTGTTGTCTTCAAAGCATTTGACCGTGACCACCGGGCCACAGAAGCGGGTCAGCGCACCGAAACTTTTGAAGACGGGTGGCAACACGCGGAAAGCGCCGGAGGTGTCATTTTTGTGCAGATCGCACAGATCGCAAGTGGCGAATGCGGGGTGGGTAGTCATGCCAAAACCATTGAAAAAAGTAGAAGAAACCAGACACACAAACACGCCTGTGTGCGCTGGGCACAGCCCGATTTTCAGGTATACGGAAAACCGCTTGCTGCCCTCTGCACACGGTGTCGGCGCAAGGTGTGGCCTGTCATGCATCAGAGTGTTGTTTTCAGAGGTAACAGAGGGGTGTTTTCTCTGACAAAACAGGCATAAACCTGCATTCCACACTTGGAAATGGGATTTTTCTGAATTAGCATGCTTCGAGCCAGTGCAAAGTGTTTTTCACTGGTTGCACTCATCCAATTTAACGAGGAACGACAACATGGCCACCGAGAAGAAAGCCCCCGCCAAAAAAGCCCCCGCAGCCGCTGACAAAGCAGCAGCTCCGGCCAAAAAAGTGGCCGCTGCCGCCAAGAAGGCTGTAGCTGCCCCGGTCGAAGTGCAGGTGGCTCCCGTGGCCAAAAAAGCCGCAGCCCCCGCAGCCAAAAAAGCCGCCGCACCCGCCAAGAAAAAAGCCGCTGCCGTGGCCGCTCCCGAAGTGGTGGCTGCACCCGTGGCCAAACCCGCCGCCAAAAAGACCACTGCCAGCAAAAAAGCAGCTGCCAAAGCAGCCGAGCCTGAAGTGAAGGTGTCTGCCTTCAAAAAGCCCCTCACCCCTTCCAAAGACCTGGCCGCCATCATCGGCAAAGGCCCGTTCCCACGCACCGAAGTGGTCAAGAAAATCTGGGAATACATCAAGAAGCACAAGCTGCAAGACGCTGTGGACAAGCGCATGATCAACGCCGATGCCAAGCTGAAGGCCATTTTCAACAAGGCCCAGGCCTCCATGTTTGAAATGACCAAGATGATCAGCAGCCACCTGAAGTGAGCTGACGTTCTCCGCCAACAAAAAAGG